>JALZLY010000241.1 GCA_030858465.1 Deinococcota bacterium | reverse complement strand
GCGCTGTGGCGCCGCGAGCCTTGTCTGATCGTGCCACAGCCATTAAACAGACATTGAACAAACATTGAGAAGTTGGGCTTATCCATCGATGAGACCGGACCCGTGATGAGATCGGACTCGGGAAGGAACGCCCAAAGCCTCGAGGGCTGCTCGAGAGTAGTTGACACAACTTGTCCCTTATCCTTATGCTGACGGTTCAGCGCAAGGCGGGCTTCCAGACCGCAGCCTTGCCACAGGAGGCATTATGTTACCAATGACCATGTCACGAATGAACCGCTCTTTTCTAAGCCTTGTCCTCGCTCTGCTGGTGACCGGCGCCGCGGCCCAGGCCGGGCCCGAGGAGCCCAGTGTGCAGGATTATGAGGTCTGGGCGCTCGACCAGGGCACCAATCGCATCCACATCCTCGGCTCCGACTTCGCGGAAAGGGAGGTGATCGATCTGGAGGGCGTAGCCGACCTGCCCCACATGATCGACTTCAGCTCCGACTTCGCCTACGCCTTTATCGCCAACGTCGCCTCGGGCAACACTCTGGCGATCCGCACCGAGGACCGCGAGGTGGTGGCGACGCTCGAGACCGGCCCGGGCACGCACATGGCCTCGGTCTCGCGCGACGACCGCATCATCGTCGACGTGCTCGGCAACGCCGAGGGCGCCGGGGCCTCGCTCGTCGAGATCGTCTTCGACCGTGACGCCGAGAGCTTTACGATCGGCCGCAGCCTGGTAATCACCGAGGACCCGCTCTTTGCGGACCTGGCGGGCGCCGGGCACCTGGGCCGGCCCGTCTGCCACGACTACAGTGCCGACGGCCGCTACGCCTACGTCACCCTGGGGCCGGCGCTCACCGACGGCGTCCTGGTGGTGCTCGACGTGGACAGCTTTACGCTCGCTCACGTCTTCGACCCCGAGGAGATCCGCGCCAACTGCGGCACCATGCTCTCGCCGGACGGCCGCGTGATGTTCGTCAACGGCGGCTCGCTCGAGGAGGGCCACTGGTACGCCTTCGACCCCGAGACGTTCGAACTCCTGCACCAGGACTCCTCGCGCGGCAACGACGCCCACGGCGTCTGGTTCACGCCCGACGGCAGCGAGCTGTGGATGGTCAACCGCGCAAGTTCGAACGCCATCATCATCGACCCCGAGAGCTTTGCCATCATCGCCGAGATCGACTTCGTCGGCAGCTCGCCCGACATCCTCACCATCGCGCCCGACAGCTCCTACGCCTTCGTCACCCTGCGCGGACCCAACCAGCGCAGCGGCCCGCACGCCATCGCCGGCGACACGCCGGGCGTGGCGGTCATCGACGTCTCGAGCCGCGAACTCGTGCAGCTCATCGAGCCCGCCCCGGACGACGAGCGCAGCGACTTTCACGGCATCGGCCTGCGGCCGATCGGCAGCGCCGACTGAGTGCGGCTATGACGCTTCGAGCAGCGATGACATTTCGAAAAGGCGCGCGGGGCGCGCCTTTTATGTTTCTCACCCGGGCGCCGGGTAGCGTAGCGCTATGACACGCCTCACCGCCCCAAAGCTCAAGGCCTTCGGCTTCACGGCCTTCGCTCTCATTGTCGCCGCGTTCGCCTTCGGCACCTTCACCGCCCAGGACACGCCCACGCGCGTCGTCTTCATCGACTCGGCGCGCCTCTTCGACGCCCATCCGCAGGGCGGCGAGGTCGCCGCGCTCATCAGAGAGCGCGAGGAGGACCTCGCCGAGCTGCGCACCGAGCTCGAGGCCATCGTCGCGCGCGTGCAGGGCGGTCAGGAGGCCAGCCTCGAGGACCGCCAGCGCTACGAGGTGCTCGCCCGCACGATCGAAGAGAGCAATCGCCGCTGGGCCGAGGAGATCAGTGCCGCCGCCGAGCCCATCAGCGCCGCCATCGACGGCGCCATCAGTACGGTGGCCCAGGAAAACGGCTACAACATCGTCCTCGACGGCGTCGTCGCCAGCACCTCCGGCCTCATCGTCTACGCCGACAGCGGTCTCGACGTCACCGAAAGCGTGATCGAGCGCATCCGCTAGCCCAAAGCGCGCAGACGCGGGCGCCCGGCCGAGCAGCCGGGCGCCTCGTTTGTTCTTGCCCCGCCCTATCGTTGCCCGCCCTATCGTTCCCTGTCCTATCGTTGCCCTGTCCTGCGGCACCCGAGCCGGGCCTCTATATGTGTATATAGCAGGTTTCAGAAATATTGAGCGAGTTTGCATCTCAGCGCTTAATCCCCCCGCCCTATGGGCACCCCCCTTGATAAGGGGGGCAGGGGGGATTTTAAGCGCAAAGGTTGGCTCAATGTCAGTGAAACCTGCTGTATGTGCTCACGTTCGTGTCGCCAGGGTCGCTAGCCGGCAGATGGTATGCTTGAAGTCAGAGCCCGGTAACAGGCCCGGCGATAAGCTGAACCGACAATTAATCCCGTCAGGGAGGACAAAAACTTCTTGGCAGGAGAGGATCAGGAGGGTAGAGACGATGCCGACGAGCGCCGGACTTTTCGACACTTGGCAGGACGCGGAGCGGGCGGTTGCCGAGCTCGAGCGCCTTGGTTTCAGCAAAGAGAGCATCAAGCTGGTGACGCGTGGCGAGAGGAGCGCCGCGCCCGGCGGCCCTCCTCCCGGTGAGGGCGCGGTGGTCGCTAGCCGCGCGGGCGCGGTGGCCGCGGGTGGCGCGGCCATCGGCGGGATGACCGGCCTGCTCGCGGGGCTCAGCACCTTTGCCGTTCCCGGCCTCGGCCCGGTCCTGACGGCGGGCGCAGCCGTGACCATACTCGGCTCGGCCGCGGCGGGTGCCGGCGTCGGCGCGGCGGCGGGTGGGCTCATCGGCGCGATCTACGGCATGGGCGTCGCCGAAGAGGACGCCGGCGCTTACGCCGAGGGCGTCTCTGGCGACGGGGTGCTGCTGAGTGTCGAGACGGGCGAGGCGCGATCCGCCGAGGCCGATGAGATCTTGCGCGCGGCCGGAGCCGCCGATATGAACGTTCGGCGCCGGATGGGGCGGGACGAGATGGTCACCTCCGACAAGGATCCGGCGACCATCATCGGAGACTACCCGCCGCACGACAGCAGCCGTTAAGGGCCGCCTCACGGAAGGACGAGCTATGACGACCGCACGACACCCTTTTGGAAGATACCCTTATGTGCCTTACGTACCTTATGTGCCTTACGTACCCTATATACCTTATGTACCATGCGCTTGATCATCGTCGCCAACCGCGAGCCGCTGCGCGAGGAGGGCGGGCGCTGGCTGCCGTCGGTGGGCGGGCTGACCACCGCGCTCCTGCCCGTTTTGGAGAAAAAGGGTGGAGTGTGGATCGCCTGGGGCGAGAAGAAGGCCAAGGAACTGCCCAAACTGTCCTATCCCGAAGACGAGGCTCGCTTCACCGTGCAGCGCCTCTACTTGAGCAAGGCCGAGTTGGCCGCCTACTACTACGGCTTCGCCAACCGCGTGCTGTGGCCGCTCTGCCACTACTTCATGGCCGAGATGTCCTTGCGCCGCGACTTCTTCAAGAGTTACGGCGCGGTCAACCGGCGCTTTGCGAGGCGCGCCCTCGAGGCCTATGAGGAGGGCGACACCGTCTGGGTGCAGGACTACCAGCTCATGCTGGTCCCCGATCTCATCCGCAAGGAGAGGCCGGAAAGCCGCATCGGCTTCTTTTTCCACATCCCCTGGCCCGCCGCCGAGGTCTGGAAGGTCCTGTCCTGGGCCAAGGAGCTCACCGAGGGACTCCTGGGCGCCGACCTCATCGGCTTTCACAGCCAGCAGTACGTCAAGAACTTTCTCGAGGCGGTGACGACCCTGACGGATGCCGAGGTCGAAGGGGGACGCGTCCGCTGGCAGGGCCGCGAGATCCGCGTCGAGGCCCATCCCATCGGCATCGACACCGCGCGCTTTAGGCGCCTCAGCGAGCGCAGGCGTGTGCGGGCCGAGGTGAAGCGGATAAGAGAGGAGGCGAGGAGCGACTTCGTCCTCCTGGGCGTGGACCGGCTCGACTACACCAAGGGCATCCTTGACCGCCTCCTGGCCTTCGAGTGTTTTTTGCAGACCCACCCCGACTACCGCGGCAAGGTGACGTTTTATCAGATCGCCGCGCCCAGCCGCACCCGGGTAAAGTCCTACCTGGAGCTCAAGCGCGCCGTCGACGAGGTGGTGGGTCGGATCAACGGCGAGTACATGAAGGGCGACTGGGTGCCGGTGCGCTACATCTACCACTCTCTCCCGCCGGAGCGGTTGGCGGCCTTCTATCTGGCGGCCGACGCCGCCCTGGTCACGCCGCTGCGCGACGGCATGAACCTGATCGCCCAGGAGTTCGCCTGGACCTCCGAGCGGGGGGTCCTCATCCTCTCCGAGCTGACCGGCGCGGCCGAGGTGCTGGAGGGCGCCCTGCTCATCAACCCCTACAACATCGACGGGGTGGTGGCGACCATCAAGGCCGCGCTCACCATGCCCGAAGAGGAGCGCAAGGACCGTCTGACGAGACTCAAGGCGCACGTCAAGGAACTCGACGTCCACCGCTGGGCCGAGGGCTTCTTGAGCGAGCTCGAGGCGTGAGGGGTCAAAGCTGGGGCCGGAAAGGGGAGTGGAGATGATTCCCGTCGCCGACCGGCCGCTCTTGCTGCTCGACTACGACGGCACCCTGGCCGAGATCGTCGCCAATCCCATGGAGGCCTGGCCCTACCCCGGCGTGCTAGAACTCTTGACCGCGCTCTCCGCGCATCACCCCGTCTTCGTGGTGACGGGGAGAAGGCTTAGGGACCTGGGCGCGCTCCTCCCGCTCCCTGGCCTGCGGGCCGTCGGCGTCCACGGCATGGAGGAGGGCCGCCTCGGCGAAGCCGCGCGGCCGCTCGTCGGCCAGGCTGAGGTGGCGGCGCTGGCTGAGGTGCGCGAGACGCTGCCGGACTACCCCGGCCTTACGGTCGAGGACAAGGGCGTGGCGGTGGCCCTGCACTACCGGCGGGCCGGCGACGAAGCGGCGGTCAGAAGCGTGCTCGAGCCCTGGGCGGCGGGCCTGCCGGGTGAGCTCGAGGCCCTCTGGGGCAAGAAGGTGCTCGAGCTGCGGCCCAAGGGCTACGGTAAGGGCCGGGCGGTGGCGCGGCTCGCAGGCGAGCACCCGGGCCACACCCCGGTCTTCATCGGCGACGACACCACCGACGAGGAGGCCTTTGCCGTCTTGGCCGAGGGGATTACCGTCAAGGTCGGCCCCGGTGAGACGGGGGCCCGCTACCGGCTGGACACGATCGGCGAGGCCGTCGCCTATTTACGGCGCTACTTGGTTTAGAGTCCACGAAGAGCAAAAGCCGCGGCCCGATAGGTCTGGGTCGCGACTTTTTGTGTGAACGAACCGTGGGAGGCGCGGTCAATCCTCGCGTTTGCCCTCGGCTTGCCCCGGCGTCCTGCCAGGGTCGTCTTTGCTCTTCTCGACACCCTCGTCGAGGCCCTCGGCCTGACCGGGGGTGCGCCCCGGTTCGTCGGGCGCGTCGTTGCTCCTGTCGTTCTTGCTCTTGTCGTGGCGCATCTTAAGCCCTCGCCTTAGTCTTCGCGCGTGCTCGACCTCGAGCTGGTAAAGGCGGGCGGGTCGCTGGCGGGGAAGGACTCCTCGGAAGCCTCGTCAACCCTGTCCCTCGGCTCCGAATCGGAGGTCAGGCCGGTTTTGGCTGCGCCTTCGGCGCTCGTGGTTGTTCCAGCGGCCGTTCCTGCCGTTTCGCCCGAGTCCATGAGCTGCTTGAAGCGCGACAGGTCGTCGCGTATCTGCTGGCCGGGCTCCTCGCCAAAGAGCTTGGCTACCGCCGCGCCCAGGGCGCCGGCCGGGGGGGTGTACTTGAGCGAGACCCTGACCTCGGTGGCCTGGCCGTTCTGGACGGGCCTGAAGCGGACCGAGCCGGCGTTGGCCACGCTCGAGCCCGGCAAGGAGCGCCAGGAGATCAGTTCGTTGGCGCGGTCGCCCACCACTTCGGCGTCCCAGGCGATGCTCTGGCCCAGGGGCGCCTTGGCGACCCAGTGCGAGCGCTTACCCTCGGTCTCGACCGACTCGAGGTGGTCCATGAAGCGGGGCAGGTTCTCGAAGTTGCGCCAGAAGTTGTAGAGCACCTCCGGCGACCTGTGGATGACCACGGCCTCCTCGACGTGGATGCCCTGGTCGCGCGACACCGCCCAGTCGTCGCGCGGCGCGCGCGGCGCCAGCGACGCCGAGATCGGGCAGTAGCCGGTGGCGCCTCTATAGGCGAGGAAACCGCCCAGAAGCGTCATGAGCAGCGGGTTGCGGCCCCTCAAAGCCCTGTAGAGGAACACACCACCCGCCAAGGTGGACAGCCAGCGTCCGGACTCGGACACGTTCTTGTGGGGTCTCTTGTGGGGTCTGCCGGAGGATCTGTCGGGAGACCTTTGTCGACTGCTGGTGAGCTGCTGTGATGCCATACCAATCACCTCCAGGGTGAATCAAGCCAAACATCAGGGCTATCCTACCCGGCCTTACGTATCTCTTTTCTTACCGTTTTCAGCCTTGACGCCGGCACCGCGAGAAGCTCGAGAACCCCCTGATCCGTGTCTCGCCTAGCGGACTGCAGCTGCCGGTGGCGTCCTACGGCAGCTCGTAACAGCTTTTCCTTTGCGGCTTTGCAGCTCGAGCGCTTGACAAGGGTGAAAATTTCCACTAGCATATACAGGTTTGTCGGCTTATCTGTTATGCCTTGCATGAGAGCCACTGGGGCTCACTACCGAGTACGGGCCTGCGCGAGGAAACAGAGCCTGGAAAGGACAACATGTTCAAGGACTACCCGCTCAAGGAGCCTCTCTTGGAGGCGCTCGCCAAAAAGGGCTTCGAGATTCCCACCCCCATTCAAGCCGCGGCGCTGCCGCTCGCCTTGGAGGGCCGCGACGTGCTCGGTCAGGCTAGAACCGGCACCGGCAAGACGCTGGCCTTCGCCTTGCCGATCGCCAACCGGCTCGAGGCGGACAAGACCAAGGGTCGCGCCCCCCGCGCGCTCATCATCACCCCGACGCGCGAACTCGCCCTGCAAGTCGCCGGCGAACTCGAGTGGGTGGCGCCGCAGCTCACCACCGTCACCATCTACGGCGGCACCGGCTACGGCAGCCAGGCCACCGCTCTGCGCCGCGGCACCGACGTGGTGGTGGCCACGCCGGGCCGCGCCATCGACTACTTCAACCAAGGCGTCCTGACCCTCTCGGAGGTCCAGGTAGTGGTGCTCGACGAGGCCGACGAGATGCTGTCGATGGGCTTCGAGGAGGACATGGAGACGCTCTTGGGCGCCACCCCCAAGGAGCGTCAGACGCTGCTCTTTTCGGCCACGCTGCCCGCCTGGGCCAAGCGCCTGGCGGCGCAGCACCTGCAGGACCCGGTGGTGCTCAACATGGTCAAGGACGAGGCGGTCTCCTATCAGGAGATCGCCATCGACGCGCCCCTTCGTCAGCGCCCGGTGCTGCTGTCGGACGTGATCCACGCCTACGCCAGCACCCGCGCCATCGTCTTTACCCGCACCAAGGCCGAAGTCGACGAGATCGCCCAGTCGCTCGCGACGGCGGGCCACGGCGCCGAGGCGGTCCACGGCGACCTCAACCAGATCCAGCGCGAGCGGGTCTTAGAGCGCTTCCGCAGCGGCCAGGCGACCGTCCTCGTCGCCACCGACGTGGCGGCCAGAGGCTTAGACATCCCCGAGGTCGATCTCGTGGTCCACTACCGCATGCCGGAAAGGGCCGACAGCTACCAGCACCGCTCGGGCCGCACCGGCCGCGCGGGCCGAGGCGGCAAGGTCGTCTTGCTCTACAGCGGCCGCGAACGTCACGAGCTGGCAGGGCTCGAGCGCGCCGTCGCCCGGCGCTTTCAGTACGCCTCCGCGCCCCGCCCCGAGGAGATCAGAAGCGCCAAGCTGACCGCGCTCCTGGGGCGTTTGGAGAACCAGAGTGCCGAAGACAGGGCCGTCTGGCGCGCCGTCGCCGCAGGCTGGGTGAGCGAGGGCGAGGTGGACAGCATCGCCGGCCTCTTAGCGCTCTTGCTCGGCGGCGCCCCCGAGGAGCGCAGCCTCTTGACCGGCGAGGAGGGCTGGCGGACGATGCGCCTCGCCGGCCGCAATCTGGTGGTGCCCCAGGTCGTGCGCCTGCTCAAGGAGGCGGGTGCGGGCGACGTCGGCCGCATCCAACTCGCCCCCGACGCCGCCTACCTGGACCTGCGCCCGGCGGAGGTGAGCGAGCTCGAGCCTGCCGCTCTCGCCGGCGTGAAGCTGAGCCTCGCCAGCACTGTGCCCGCGCCGGAGCGCAAGCCGGAGAGGGGGCGCGGCCCGCGCAAGCCCAGAGGTGGCGGCCGGCCCTACCGCGGCAGCGGCTACGGGCGGTAGACCAGACCATGATATTGGACTCCGTTCAAAGTTTCGCGTTAGAATGCTCGGGTGCAGGTTCAGGCCAGTTTGCGCCAGCAGCAGAAGCGCGCCCGGCGCGCGCGGATCTTCGAGGCGGCCATCCGCCTCTTTCACGAGCGCGGCTTTCACGCCACCACCATCGTCGATATCGCCGAGGCCGCCGAGGTCTCGCGGGGCACCTTTTTCAACTATTACCCCTACAAGGAGGCGATCCTCCTCGAGTACGCCGCCGACCGCCTGCGCGGTCTGGCCGAGCGCGTCGAGGCCCGGGTGGGGGAGGACGCCGACCCGCTGGGGACGCTTGCGCTCATCTTCGACGCCCTCGCGGACTTTGTCGCGACCAACCGCGCGCTCATCCTGCCGCTCTCCTACGAGCTCCTCAACCCCGACCCCGAGCGGTCGAGGATCGCCTACGAGGTCTTGCCGCTCGCGCGGATCCTCGCCACCGTGCTCGAGCAGGGGCAGAGGAGTTGCCAGGTCCGACGCGACCTCTCCAAGGAGCGCCTGGCGCGCACGCTCGCCAACGCCTACTTCATGACCGCGCTCCAGTGGGCCGCCTACCGCAGCGACTGTTCGATCCACGAGGAGATGCGCCTGACGCTCAGGCTGACGCTCGAGGGTGTGCGGACGCCGGACGGCGCGGCCCTGTAGCTTTGCCTAACCCTGGCCTCGCTCAGTAGCCCCGGGCCGGGTCTACGCGGTTGCGCGGCTCGCCGCGAGCGAGCGCGGCCAGCGTCTCGGCCACGTCCTGGTAGCGCAAGAGGTGCTCGTCCTTCATCTCGTTGGCCCTGTGCGGGCTCATGATGAGGTTGGGCAGGTCCCAAAAGGGCAGGTCGGCGGGGCGGGTGGCGGCACGCGCCGCCTCGCTCTCGGGATAGCGCCACCACACGTCGAGGCCCGCCGCGAAGAGGCGTCCCCCGCGCAGCGCCTCGTAAAGAGCCTCCTGCACCACGGCGCTGCCCCGGCCGACGTTGACCAGGATCGCGCCCTCCTTTATGGCGGCAAAGGCGTTAGCGTCCAGCAGGTCCTTCGTCTCGGCGGTCTCGGGCAGGGAGGCCACGATCACGTCGGCCCCCTTCAGGGCCTCGTGGAGTTGGGGCGGGGCAAAGGTGCGCTCGACAACCTCGCCCTCCTCGCCGCTCTTCTCGCCGCTGTGCCGCCTGAGCGCCGTGACCGTCATGCCGAGCGCCTTTAACCCCCTGCCTACCTCCTGGCCGATGGCGCCGTAGCCGAGGAGCAGCGCGCGCTTGCCGGGCAGGGCGAGCGACTTGAAACCGCGCTGGTAACGGGGGCACCAGTCGCCCCTTCTAAGGTGAGCATCCGCCTCGACCAGGCGGCAGGCGCAGGCGAGGACCAGCGCCAGGGCGTGCTGGGCGACCAAGGGCGCGTTGTAGTGCGAGTTGTGGAGGCTCAAGTGAGGCCGGGCCAGCAGCTGCGCCCGCAAGGCTGCGGGCACGCCCGCCCAGGGCACGATCACGTGCTTGAGCGCGGGCGCGTCCAGCAGGCGGTCGCTGGGACGGCCCGCGACGAGCGCCGTGAGCGAGCGGTAGCGCGCCGTGTCCGCTTCGGGCTCGAGGCCGACCGTGAGCGAGACGCCAGGTGCCAGGTAGGGGCGAACGTCTTCGGCGGCGACGGAGCCGCTCTTGCTGGTCCAGAGCGCGTTGATAGGAACCTGCATGGGCCGACTATACCAAGGAGTGGTTAAACGACGTTGCGCTCGAGGGGGCGCGCCGCCCTGGCAAAGCGCTCGAAGCGAAAATCTGCGATGTCAAAGGAGCTGACTGCGCCGTCCACGACCTCCTCGGCGACGATCAGCCCGGTCGCCGGGGCGTGCTGGACCCCGTGACCGGAAAAGCCGCAGGCGTTGACGAAGCCCGCCGCGCCGGGCATGCGCCCGAGGACGGGCAGGTGATCGGGGGTGATCTCGTAGAGCCCGGCCCAGGAGCGGCGGCGGTCGATACCGGCGGCCTCGAGAAAGGGAAAGCGGCTTGTAGCCAGCCCCAGGCAGTGCTCCATCCACGCCCAGTCCACCGCTTGAGCGTCGCTTGGCGCCTCGTCCGGGTTGGAGAGGCCGACGATAAAGCGTTCGCCCTCGCTGCGCGCCCACACGCCGGTGGTCAGGTCGATGATGAGCGGGCTGGGATGGGGGTACTGAGCCGGGCCGGTCATGTAGACGTTGCGGCGGTAGGGCAGGACGGGCAGCTCGAAGCCGGCCCTTCGCGCGACCTCGCCCGCAAAGGCGCCGGCGGCGTTGACGATCACCTCCGCCTGGTACCTTCCCTGGCTCGTCGTTAGCCGCCAGCGACCGCGGGCGGGCTCGAGCGCCAGCACCTCCTCGCCGAGGCGCAGCCCGGCGCCCAGGGCTTGGGCGGCGCGCAAGAAGCCGAAGGTGACGGCATTCGGGTCCACCACGCCGTCGTCGGGGCCGAAGCTCGCCCCGGCCAGGCCGCTCCGGGCGACGAGCGGGTAGCGCTCGGCCAGGTCCCTCAGGCTCAGAAGGTCTACGCGGGCGCCCAGGCCCCGCTGCATCGCCGCCTGCTCCCGCCAATCGGGCAGCTGCTCTGCGCTCAAGAGGAAGAGGTAGCCGACCTTGCGGTAGCCTGCGCTCATCCCGGTCAGCCTTTCGAACCTCTCGAACTCGCCTGCGCTGTAGCGCGACATGCGCACGTTTTCGGGATGGCTGAACTGGTGGCGGATGCCCGCCGCCGATTTGGCGGTCGAGCCGGTGGCCGGCAGGGAGGCGCGCTCGAGCACCGTCACCGCCGCGCCCCGGCGGGCTAAGTGGTAGGCGCAACTGGCGCCGACGATGCCCGCCCCGATCACCGCGACCTTGACGTGACTCATACGCCACTATACCCGTATGCCACGGTGTTCGGCGCGAGTGTCGGAATTCACCTGCGGCGGGAACGGACGCGCCGGTATGATGGAGCTTATGCGAGTGTTTCGGGGCAGCACTGCGGTGAGGGACCAGCTGCGGGGACGGGGCCGCTGGGAGGACGAGGGCGCGGTGCGCCGGACGGTAGCGGAGGTGCTGGCGGCGGTGCGTGAGCGCGGCGACGCGGCGGTGCGCGACTACTCCGAGCGCTTCGACGGGATTGCCCTGGACGACTACCGGGTGCCGGCAGCCGCCTTTGACGAGGCCGAGGCGCTGGTGCCAGGGGACCTGCGTGAGGACATTGCAGCGTCGGCGGCGCGCGTGGGCGACTTCTACCGGCACCAGCCCGCGGAGGGCTTCATCGTGCAGACGGGTGGCGGGCTGCTGGGGCAACTGGTCAGGCCGCTCGAGCGCGTGGCCCTCTACGTCCCCGGCGGAACGGCGCCGCTCTTCAGCACGCTTGTGATGCTGGCGGTGCCGGCGCAGATAGCGGGGGTGAAGGACCTGGTGGTGGTGACGCCGCCCAGGCGCGACGGCTCGGTCGCCGCGGAGATCCTCGTTACCTGCCGCCTGCTGGGCCTCCACACCGTCTTGCGCATCGGCGGCGCGCAGGCGGTGGCCGCCCTGGCCTACGGCACCGCGACGGTCGAACGCGCCGACAAGATCGTTGGGCCCGGCAACCGCTACGTGGTCCTGGCGAAAAAGGCCGTCTACGGCAGCGTCGGCATCGAGTCGCTGCCGGGCCCGACCGAGACGCTCGTCTTGGCCGATGAGAGCGCCGAGGCGCGCCACGTCGCCGCCGACCTGCTGGCGCAGGCCGAGCACCTGGAGGCCGAGCCCGTCCTGGTGACGACGAGCGAAGGGCTCGTCGCGCGGGTGGAGGCGGAGTTGGCGCGGCAGCTCGCGGACCTCGCCACGGCGGCGGCCGCGCGCGAGTCGCTCGAGCAGCGCGGCTTTACCGCCCTGGTCGACTCGCTCGAGGAGGCCGTGGATTTCGCCAACCTCTACGCGCCCGAGCACCTCTGCCTGCTCGTAGCCGACCCCTGGGCGGTCCTGCCGCGGGTCAAGAACGCGGGCGGCGTCTTTATCGGCGAGAGCAGCATGGAGGCCCTCGGCGACTACAGCGCCGGGCCGAGCCACGTCATGCCCACGGGCGGCACGGCCCGCTTCGCCAGCGCCGTCAACCTCCGCGACTTCCAGAAGGTCATCCCGTTCGTCAACTTAAGCCGCGAGACGCTTCAGAAGATCGGCCCCGGCGCGGCGCGCATGGCCCGAGCCGAGGGGCTCGAGGCCCACGCTAGGGCCATCGAGTCGCGCCTGGAGGAGGCTTGAAGCGGTCGTTGGGCACGATCGCCCGCTGTGCTGCCCACAGTGGCGCTCCTGCTCCTGCTTCTCATCCTGCCGCCCGCGAGGTCCTCACCGTGACCGCCTACAGCCTCGGCATCACCGCTAGACCGTGAGGACCCAGGCGCGCGCCTTCACGCTGCCGCTGTCCTACCGCTACGACCTGGCGCTGCCCGAACGGCTGGGCGGCCCGCTGCTCGTCACCCTGCACGGCTACGGCCAGTCCAAGCGCGCCTCGCTCGCCTACGGCCGGCGCATCGGCCAGGACTGGCCGCTTGCCGCGTTGCAGGCGCCGCACCCGCACCATCGCTGGCGCCAGGACGGCAGCCGCGAGACGGGCTATGGCTGGGTGAGCGACGAAGCGCCCGAGGAGGATGTCGGCAACCATCACCTCTTCGTCGAGGGGGTGATCGAGCGGGTGTACGAGGACGGCCTGATCGCTCAGCCGAGCGCCTTCCTCTTTGGCTTTTCGCAGGCCGTGAGCCTCAACTACCGCTTCGCGGCCACCCATCCCGAGCGGGTCTTGGGTCTCGTGGCGGTGGCCGGGGCGACGCCGTCCTTGTGGTTAGAAGCGCCGCCGCCGCGCCTCGAGCTGCCGGTCCTTCACCTCGCCATGACCGAGGACGCCGCCTATCCGCTCGAGCGGGCGCGCGGCTTTCGGGGCGTCCTCGAGGCCTTTACGAGCCGGCTGAGCTGGTTTGAGCCGGGCGGCGGCCACCGCGTGCCCAGGGCGGCGTATCCGCTCATCCGCGACTGGCTTGCCGCTCACGCGGTCTAGCGGCTTCAGCCGAGGAAGGGATTGCTCCTCGCCTCGGCGCCGATGGTGGTGGCGGGGCCGTGGCCGGGCAGCACCTTGGTCTCCGGCGGCAAGGTCAGCAGCTTGGTCTTAATGCTGCTGATGAGCTGCGCGTGGTCGCCAAAGGGCAGGTCGGTGCGGCCGATCGAGCCCTGGAAGAGCGCGTCGCCGGCAAGGACCGTGCTCAGCTCGGGCAGGTAGAAGGCGACGTGGCCGGGCGCGTGACCGGGGGTGAAGAGGCAGTGGGCCTCGAGCCCGCCCAAGGTGAGCACCTGCCCGTCCTCGAGGGTCTGGTCCGCCCTGGGCGGTTGCCGCAGCGGGATGCCCCACTGCGCCGCCGAGGCGCTCGCGTGCTCGAGCAGGACGTCGTCGGCGGGATGGAGGAAGACGGGCGCGCCATAGCGCTCCTTGAGCGCCGCGACCGCACCCACGTGGTCGAAGTGAGCGTGGCTGAGCCAGATGGCCGCGAGCGAGAGCCCGCGCGTTTCCAGGGCGCTTATAAGCCTCTCGGCCTCGTCGCCGGGATCGACGAAGACCGCCGTCTTGCTCGGCGGGTGAGCGAGCAGGTAGGCGTTTTCCAGGAGCGGGCCGACCGTGAAGGTCTCGAGCAGAATATCCATGCCTACAGTCTAGCGCGTGACGCCCTATCTCGAGTCCAGCGTCTCGAGTTCAGCGTCTCGAGTTCAGCGTCTCGAAAGGCTGCTTTTCAACCAGATTCGCAGCACGTCGTAGTACATGCCGAGGCGGATGACCAGGCCCCTGACCAGGCCGCGCTTTTCCTCCTTGAGGACCTGCGAGACGTTCTCCAGAACCACGTCGCGGCTGCGCCAGCCCTGGCGCCTGGCGTGGCGGGTGATGGCGAGCTCGATGCCGTAGTGGCTGCTCTCCAAGTCGGCGACCCCCAGGAGCAAAGCTCGGCGCACCGCGCGCTGTCCGCTCAGCTGCGGGGCGATGCGCTGCGCCAAGGACGTGGACCAGCGCCCTCCCGAGAAGACGCCGCGGGTCATGTCGGCCTCGCTCGCGAGCACGGGGTAGGCCAGGCGGCGGAGGTGAGCCGGGGTCAGCCCCACCAGGTCGGCGTCGATGAGCAAGACCACTTCGCTGTCGAGTCTCTTCAGGCCGGCGCAGACCGCGCCGCCCTTGCCGCGGTTGGGTGCCAGGCTGAGCACCTCCGCGCCCGCCGCCCGCGCCACCGCCGCCGTCTCGTCCGCGGAGCCGTCATCGACCACCAGCACCGGACCGAGACCTGCCTCCAAGGCCACGCCGACGACGCCCGCCACCGAGGCGGCCTCGTTGTAGGCTGGAATCAAAATGCTGCAGTGCTGCGCCATAGCCAGACAGCAGTCTACTTTATGGCCTGCTTGGTTATGGCCTGCTTGGTTATGGCCTGCTTGACGGCGTCGCTAGCGCGTCAGCAGGTCGCCCACCTCGCCGAAGGTCACTAAGATGATGAAGGCGAAGATCGCCACGAAGCCCATGAAGTGGATGAACTCCTCCTGGCCGGGCTTGAACGGCCGCCTGCGCACGGCGATGACGGTGGCGAGCAGCATGCGCCCGCCGTCCAGGCCGGGAATCGGCAGGAGGTTGAAGACCGCCAGCGAGAAGTTGATGACGCCCGCCAAGAAGAGCACCGGCGCCAGGCCGAGGCGCGCCGCCTCGCCCACCGCGCCGACGATGCGCACCGGGCCGGCCACCTCGTCGCTGCGCCGGCCGGTAAAGGTCTGGGCGACGGCGCGGCCGAAGCCGCCCACGGCCTCGGGCACGAGCCGCACCAGGAAGCTCGTCGCCTCGAGGGTCGCGGCGCCGTAGGAGACGCCTGGAATGGGCTCGAGCGGGACGGCGTCGATGGCCACCCCGAAGAGCGGCCTGCTGCCGTCCTCGGCGGGCTCCGGTGCCCACAGCGTGTCGAGCTGGACGACCCGGTCGTCTCTCGCCAAGGTGAAGCGGAGGGGGCCGTCGCTGCGGATCTCGCGCTGCACCGTTTCGGTATCGGGATCGGCTATGCCGTTCACCTCGAGGATGACGTCGCCGGCCTGGACGCCCAGCGCCTCAGCGGGCGAGCCCGGCACGACCTGGACTAAGCCCGTCGCCGTGGGCACGCTGACCCCGGCGATCTGGGCCCTGAGGGCGGGCTCCATGGTCATGGTGGCCGCCACCAGCAGGACCGCCAGGACGAAGTTGGCGACCACCCCGCCGACGAGCACCCAGAGCTTTTGGAGCAGGTTGAGCCTGGCGAAGCCGGCCTCGGGCGAGCGCAATTGCCCGTTCTCGCCGGGCTCGGCGGCGAGCCCGGGCAGGTCGACATAGCCGCCGATCGGCAAGAGCGAGAGGCGCCATTCGGTGCCGCGCCACAGCCTTCGCGCCAGGATCGGCCCCATGCCGATTGAAAAGGCCCGCACCGGCAGGCCGACGCTGCGAGCGTTCAGGTAGTGAGCGAGCTCGTGGATGAAGACGGCGACGTTGATGATCAGCAGGACGGCTAAGGTGGTCAGCATTGACCGTCACCATAGCACGCCCCGCGCCGCCCCTGGGGAGCCGCGGCTACGCGCGCCTCAGGCGCCCGCCCGCTCCTCGTTCATGTTGAGCCCCACCATCCGCACCTGGATGACGCGCACCAGGTCGGTCTTGCTCAAGATGCCGACCATCTCGTCCCGCTCGTCCGCCACCACCAGGCGACGGTAGTTGTTGCGGCTCAACAGCGAAAAGGCGTCGATGGCCGTCTTGTCGGGGCTGATCGTCTCCACCTCGCGCTTCATGATCTCGCTCACGGTTGTTTCGGGGCTGACGTCCTGGGCGTGCTCGAGGTCGACCATGCCCACCAGCCTGCCGCTGTGGTCGATGACCGGGTAGCCCAGGTGGCGCTCGCGGAGCATCTTGCTGATGAGCTCCTGGGCGGGCATGGCCGGCGACACCGCGATCACCTCGCGGGTCATCAGGTCGCCCACCCGGATGCCCTCCAAGACCTGGGTGACCACCGCGTACTGCGTCTCGCCGCTCACCGCCACGTAGATGAAAAAGGCGATCAAGAGGAGAAAGAAGTTGAAGGAGAAGAGGCCGACGAGGCCCAAGAGCAAGGCGAAGAACTTGCTGATGCCCGCGGAGACGCGCGTCGCCTGGAGCTGGCCGTAGCGCAAGGCGAGCAAGGAGCGCAGGATGCGCCCGCCGTCCAGCGGCAAGGCGGGAATCAGGTTGAAGACCGCCAGGACCACGTTGATGTAAGCGAGATAGGCCACCACGAAGATGGCCGCGTCGGCACCGGCCGGCAAGGCCTGTAGGACGAGCCAGAAGACCCCGGCCAAGAGGATGCTGGTGATCGGCCCGGCCACCGCGACGACGGCCTCGGCGCCCTTCTGGCGGGGCATCTCCGCGAACTGGGCCATGCCGCCCAGGAGCCACAGGGTGATGTCCTTGACCTCGACCCCGTAGCGCCGCGCCACCACCGAGTGGCCGAGCTCGTGGACGAGCACCGAGCTGAAGAGGCCGAGCGCCGCGACGAAGCCGAGCACGAAGGGCGTGCTGCCCTGGCTGAGCGCCGCGGCGTCGATAGGCAGGTTGAGCAGCGCGACGAAGACGCCGAGCTGCGAGCCGATGAGCCAGACGAAGAGCGGCAGGACCAGCAAAAAGGTCAGGTCGAGCCTGATGGGGATGCCGAGCAGACGGAAGGGCAGGCGGTAGGCGTTGCGAAACATACGCTAGTTTAGAACCTGAGCAGCCCTCCACAACATAGCGAACCCCGCTATGTTCGTCCGCTAAGGCCGGCTCCGCTAAGGGCGGCCGCCTGCGCCCGCGCTTCCCGGTCGATTTCGGCGAGGTTCTCCCAGCTGAGGTCGCCGGGCGCGGTCGCCTCGAGCACCTCCCCCAGCACCCGCGCGATGTCCATAAAGCCGATCCTGCCCGCCAGAAACGCCTCCACGGCCACCTCGTCGGCGGCATTGAGAGCTGCCGGCGCGAGCCCGCCCCGCCGCCCCGCCTCGTAGGCCAACTCGAGCGCGGGAAAGCGCGAGAGGTCCGGCGGATGGAGCTCCCAGAGGCCGCTGAGCGGCAGGGGCTCGAGCGGCACCTGGGGCCGCTCGGGGTATTCGACGCCGTACTGGATGGGCAGGCGCATGTCGTGGGGGCCTAGCTGCGCCTTGAGGTTGCCGTCCTTGAAGCGCACCAGGCCGTGGATCAAGGACTGCGGGTGGATGACCACTTCGATCTTGTCCAGCGGCGTCTCGAAGAGGAAGTGCGCCTCAAGGACCTCGAGCCCCTTGTTGAAGAGCGTCGCCGAGTCGACGCTGACCTTTGGGCCCATCGCCCAGGTGGGATGCTCGAGCGCCTGTTGCGGCGTGACCCGGCTGAGGTCGTCGGGTGCCAGCCTGAAAGGTCCGCCCGAGGCGGTGAGGACGAGCCTGTCGACGGCGCCTGCGGGCTCGCCGACGAGACACTGGAAGAGCGCCGAGTGCTCGGAGTCCACCGGGATGATGCGAGCGCCGTGTGAGCGCGCCACCTCCCAGACGAGCGGCCCCGCCGCGACCATCGCCTCCTTGTTGGCGAGCGCGACCTGCCGGCCCTCCGTGAGCGCCGCGACCGTCGGCGCCAGGCCGGCAAAGCCGGAGATGGCCGCCACCACCGCCTCGCAAGGGAGGCGGGCGACCTCGCAGGCGCCCTCTTCGCCGCTGACGAGTCGCGTGCCAAGCGGCAGGTGGGGCTCGAGCTCGGCGCGGACCTCTTTGTGGCAGGCGACGACTCGGGGGTTGAACTCGCGCGCCTGCTCGAGCAGCAGCCTGGCGTTCCTGCCCGCCGCCAGGCCCACCACCTCGTAACCGCGCCAGCGCGCCACCGAGAGCGTCTGCCTGCCGATGCTTCCCGTCGAACCCAGGATGACGATCTTTTTCACCCTTCCATTCTGACCCAGGTCCCGCCAAAAAGCCAGAAGACCCCAGCTCTCGACGCCCTGCAAACGTTTCGGTTAGGCTCTAGGGAGACCTGCCTGAGCGACCCATCCGAGCGACCCATCCGAGCGACCCATCTGGAGGTAACCATGCTAGTCAGCGAGTGGATGAGCCCCAACCCCAAGACCGTCAGCCCCAAGACCCCGGTGATGGAGGCGATGCAGCTCTTGAAGAGCGGCGGCTTCCGCCGCCTGCCGGTCGTCGACGGTGACAAGCTCATCGGCATCGTCACCGACAAGGACCTCAAGGACGCCACCCCCTCCAAGGCCACCACCCTCTCGGTCTATGAGCTCAACTATCTGCTGACCAAGCTGGCGGTCAGGGACGTGATGACGGGCAGCGTCATCACGCTTGCCCCGGCGGACCCGGTCGAGCGCGCCGCCCTGCTCATGGAGGAGCACAAGATCTCCGGCCTGCCGGTGGTCGAGAAGCGGCGGCTGGTCGGCATCATCACCATCTCGGACCTGCTCCGTGCCTTTGTGACGGTGCTGGGCCTGCGCGAGGGCGGGGTGCGGGTGACGGTCGACCTGCCCGACGAGCCCGGCGTGCTGTCACGGGTCACCAACGTCGCCGCACCGTCTAATATCGTCGCGGCGGTGACCTCGGGCGTCGAACAGGGCCGGCACCGCCGCCTCGTTCTGCGCGTCGTCGGCGACGGCTCGAGCGACTTTCCGGGGCGCCTTCGAGAGGCGGGTGTGGACGTGGTCGACGTCCACGCGGACTAGTGGCCGAGACGTTTGCGCTTGCCGAGCTGGCGACTGCGGCGCTCGGCGGCCGCGTCGCCCACAGCGGCTTTCTGGAGCCCGACGAGGCGGCGCGGGCCGCCGCCGACCTCCGCGCAAGGGGTCTGGGCGTCACCCTGGACGGCGGCTATGGCGGCGCCAAGCGACGGGTGCTGACCGCCTATCCGGCCCACATCCCCCGCGCCGACACGCCGCTCGCCGCGGTGTACTATCCCGGCGTCTCGGGCGAGGACGAGCTGCGCGCGGCCCTGCGCCGGGCGGGGCTGGCGGCGGCGAGCAGCGGCGACGTCGTGCGCCACCAGGACGGCCTCAGCGTCATCGTCTTGGCCTCCGAACTGCCTGCGGCGCTCTCCGCGCGGCTGGGGCCGGCGCAGGTCGCGCCTCGGGAGATGGAATTGGCGCGCTACGCGGGCAAGGGCGGCGGCAAGGTGCACGTCATCGTGCCCTCCTTGCGCGTCGACGCGCTCGGCGCCAAGGCCTTCAAGGTGTCGAGGGCCTACTTCAGCAAAGGGGTCCTGGGCGGCAAGGTGCGCGTCAACGGCAAGCCCGCCGGCAAGGCCACCGCGGCGGCCGAGGGCGACGAGATCTACGCCGAGGGCCTAGGGCGCTTCACCGTCTCGAGCGTGGCGGGCGAGACGCGCAAGGGCAACCTCAAGGTCGTCCTCACCGTCGAGCGCAGCAAGTAAGCCGTGCTTGAAAGGCTCAGGCGGCGCGTCTAAGAAGTTCTCGAGCCTGATGTACTTTTTTGAGAACGCGGCGCAGCCCGAAGCCTTCAGCAGCATCCCGGCGGCGCTGTGGTGGGGCATTTCCACCCTGACCACGGTAGGCTACGGCGATATCTATCCGGTGACCGTGCCGGGCAGGCTCCTGGGCGCCGCGGTGCAGATCCTGGGCATCGCCTTTATCGCCCTGCCGACGAGCATTCTGGGAGCCAGGTTCATGCAGGAGCTGCGGCCCGAGGGGGAGCGCTGCCCTCACTGTGGCAAGCCCCTGGACGAGCCGTGACCATGCTTCGCTGCTGATTCTATTCGGCCGCCGCTACCGTATGCTGAGGCCGTATGCTGAGGCCGTGACCCTAGAGCGCTACTTGAAGATCATGCGCGTCCTGCGCCGCCGCCAGCCCGACCTGAGCGTTCTGGTTGAGAACGTCCACAAGCCGCACAACCTCTCCGCCATCATAAGAAGCTGTGACGCGGTCGGCAGCGGCGTCGTCCACGCCGTCAACCCCACGGGCGGGGTGCCGACCTACAGCGAGACGAGCGCCAGCGCCGACAAGTGGGTCGAGCTGGTGGTGCATCCCAGCTTGGACGTGGCCTGGGACCTTGTGCGTGCTCAGGGCATGCAACTCCTGGCCGCGCACTTCTGTGAAGACGCTATCGACTACCGCGACGCGGACTACACCAGGCCGACCTGCGTGCTCGTCGGCAACGAGAAGTTCGGCGTCTCACCGCGCGCGGCGAGCGTTGCCGACAAGCACATCGTCATTCCCATGCTGGGCATGGTGCAGTCCTTGAACGTTTCGGTGGCGACGGCGGTGATCCTCTTCGAAGCGCAGCGGCAGCGGCGCGAGGCGGGGCTCTACGATGCGCCGCGGCTGAGTGACGAGGCCATGAGCCGCCAAGCTTTCCTCTGGCTCTATCCGAGACAGGCCGAAAGGCTGTTGGAGCGTGACCTCCCCCTTCCCGAGCTTGATGACAGGGGAGACATCGTCGGCTCTACCAAGTTCCTCCGCTCGAGGCGGGGGTCGTGAACAATCTCTTGGCATCGGGTCCCCTGCTAAGTTAGACTTTGCGAAGTTGTCAACAAGCCGGCCCAGCTACCCGGTGATGGAGTCGGGTGCCGGGCCAGGGGAGAGCCCGCAGGCGATCACGGATTCCGCCTGCCGGGTGACGCTATGGAGGAGAGATGGTGGATATGTGGATCGTGCTAACCCCGCTGGCGGGTATCGTCGCCCTGGTGGCCGCCGGCTTTCTGGCGCAGGGGATCTTGAGGGCGCCGACGGGCGACGTCCGCATGGTCGAGATCGCCGACGCCATCAAGCAGGGGGCGATGGCCTACATGAACCGGCAGTACAAGACGATTTTCGTCGTCGCGCTGGTCATCGCTCTGCTCTTTGCGCTGGTGGCGTTCATGCAAGCAGGGGCCGAGAGCACGCTGTGGTGGTGGACGACGATAGGCTTTGTCGTCGGGGCGCTCTTTTCGGCGATCAGCGGCTACATCGGCATGAGCATCGCGGTGCGCTCGAACGTGCGCGTGGCGCAGGCCGCCAAAGAGGGCCTGGCCGGCGCGCTTACCGTCGCCTTCAACGGCGGGGCGGTGGCCGGTCTGGCCGTCGCCGGGCTGGCGCTGCTGGGCGTGGCCGGCTTCTTTTTCCTCTTCTACACCGTCCTCAACCTGCCCAACCCGGTCGAGCCCCTGATCGGCTTCGCCTTCGGTGCCAGCCTGATCAGCCTGTTCGCGCGGGTCGGCGGCGGCATCTACACCAAAGCGGCGGACGTCGGCGCGGACCTCGTCGGCAAGCTCGAGGCGGGCATTCCCGAGGACGACCCGCGTAACCCCGCCGTTATCGCCGACAACGTCGGCGACAATGTCGGCGACTGCGCGGGTATGGGCGCCGACCTCTTCGAGACCTACGCCGTTACCGCCATCGGCGCGGTCTTTTTGGGCTATCTTCTGCCGACGGTTACGCAAGTGACCGCGCTCGTCACCTACCCGCTCTTTTTGGGCGCGGTGGCGATTCTCGCCTCCATCGCGGGCGTCTCCTTCGTCAAGCTGGGTAGCGACGACAACATCATGAAGGCGCTCTACAAGGGCGTCTTCGCCAGCGCGGGCATCAGCATCGTCGGCTTTTTGATCGTGACCTACCTGATGCTGGGAGGCTTCAACTTCGCGGAGGTGGGCGCCTTTGCCGCCGGCACCACCTGGCTGCACGTCTTCGCCGCTGGCATTGTCGGCATGGTCGTCGTCGTCCTCTTGATGTTTATCACCGAGTACTACACGGGCACCCGCTACGCGCCGGTGCAGCGCATCGCCAAGGCCTCGGTGACGGGCTCGGCGACCAACATCATCAGCGGCCTGGCGGTGGGCATGCAGAGTACCTTCGTACCCGTGATCATCCTGGTCCTGGCGATCTTCTTTTCCTACAGCCTGGCCGGGCTCTACGGCATCGCCATCGCCGCCGTCGCCATGCTCAGCGTGACCGGCATGGTGGTGGCGATGGACACCTACGGCCCCATCACCGACAACGCCGGGGGCATCGCCGAGATGAGCGACCTGCCGCCCGAGGTGCGCCGCAACACCGACGCGTTAGACGCCGTCGGCAACACCACCAAGGCCGTCACCAAGGGCTACGCCATCGGCTCGGCGGCTTTAGCGGCCTTGGTCCTCTTCGCCGACTACACCCACCGCCTCGACCTGGGCGAGGGGGCCTTTCGGCTGGACGACCCCATCGTCCTCGTCGGCCTCTTTATCGGCGCGATGCTACCCTTTCTCTTTTCGGCCTTTCTGATGGAGGCGGTCGGCAAGGCGGCGGGCAGCGTGATCGAGGAGGTGCGGCGGCAGTTTAGAGAGATTCCCGGCATCATGGAAGGGACGGCCAAACCCGACTACGCCACCTGCGTCGACATCGTCACCAAGTCGGCCCTCAGAGAGATGGCCCTGCCGGGCATCCTCGCCGTCGTCGCGCCCCTCATCGTCGGCTTTCTCTGGGGCGTGCTGGCGCTCGGCGGCTTGCTCATCGGCGTGATCGGCTCGGGCCTGATGATGGCCCTGATGATGGCCAACGGCGGCGGCGCCTGGGACAACGCCAAAAAGTACATCGAGGACGGCAACTACGGTGGCAAGGGCTCCGAGGCCCACGCGGCGGCGGTCGTCGGCGACACGGTCGGCGACCCCTACAAGGACACCGCGGGCCCGTCGATCAACCCGCTCATCAAGGTGATCAACACGGTGGCGCTCATTTTCGCGGGCATCATCGCGAGTTCGGGCGGGGTGCTGCTCGGCTTCTAGCGCGTTGCGGTAAAGTCCCGGCGGCGCCGCAAGGTTTTGCCGGGAGTTGCTCTGAGTGGCAACCAACTACTCCAAAAGCTTCAGCAGCCTTCGAGCCGTCATAATCTTGATACCTTTTCGAGGGAGGGCTTGAGTCGCTCATAGCGGCTGACGCGGCGAAACTCGCTCAGTTGCCATTTCAGGTCACCAAGTCGAAGCGATGTTCGTCCCGCCACATCGTGTAGAGCAGGCTTGGCGGACTGTGCCTGGTGATAAGGGCGGCCACCAGAGTATTCGTATCAAAGACGATCCTCACGCCTTGCTTACTGCTTCGTCTATAGCTTCCATGATGTCGGCGTCCAAGGCCGCGTTGCGCTTCTTGATGTCGTCAATGAGCAGGTCCAGATCCTCGTCGTCGAGGTTGGAGTATGCCTCCTCTCGAGCCGCGTACCAGCGGATAGCCGAGAGCCGGTCCATCCCCAGCAACTCTCCTGCTCTGGCAACCGGCAGCTTGCCTTGGGTGACCAGATGCAAAACGACGCTTTCAAGAACCTCGCGCTGCGGCTCAGCGCCGAGCGCCGCGAGGACGTCTTCGGGAAGATCGACCATCAGGGTCATGGGTTTATTGTAGAACAAAT
>JALZLY010000240.1 GCA_030858465.1 Deinococcota bacterium | reverse complement strand
AAACCGTGTACCAAAAACGAGATTGCCGCGTTGCTTCGCTCCTCGTAATGACCCATCAAAAGAAGGCTGACAGACCACTAGTGCGTCCACGAGGACGGCTCTAGTGAGCCTAGTACGAAGCCGTTGGGCCGTTGGCCCTGACCTGTGTGAAGCAATCTCCAAACCGTGTACCAAGAACAAGATTGCTGCGTTGCTTCGCTCCACCCTTGCTGCGGAGTGCTGCGCGAATCGGGATACTTCGTGAACGCAACGACCCATCAAAAAAGACTGACAGACTACTAGGTTCAAGCCAGTTTTGGAGGGCACAACGTGGGCCAGCAGCTTGACAGTTCGCTCCCTTCAGGCTAGCCTGCTGTTGTCACCGGGGGTGCCCGCTAGGGCTGAGATCATACCCCAAGGACCTGATCTGGTTAAGACCAGCGTAGGAAGCGTGGCAGCTTTCAAATATCAGGCTTTTCCTTTCTGGTGACGGAAAGGATTTTTTATGACCCACGTTATGACCCAAGTTATGAGCAAGGTCCTGCTCTTGGGCGCGCTCGCGCTGTCCTTGACATGGAGCCCGGCCTGGGCGCAGGAGGCGGGAACGCTCACCGTCCTCACCCACGGTTCCTTCAATGTCTCCGCAGAGGTGATCGCCGAGTTCACGGAGGAGACGGGTATCGCCGTCTCGTTCGTCGAGGGCGGCGACGCGGGCGAGACGCTCAACCGCGCCATCCTGACCCGGGACAACCCCCTGGCCGACCTGCTCTTCGGCGTGGACAACAACCTGATCGCGAGAGCGCTCGAGGCCGACCTGTTCGAGCCCTATCAGAGCCCCATGCTCAGGGTCGTCCCCGAGCGCTACCGCTTCGACGACACGCATTCGGCTACGCCCGTCACCGTGGGCTTCGTCAACTTCAACGTCGACCGGGCCTGGTTCGAGGAGGACGGCCAGGAGATTCCCAGCGACATCGCCGAGCTGACCGAGGAGGCCTACCGCGGCCTCACCGTCGTCACCAACCCGGCCACGAGCTCGCCCGGTCTGGCCTTCATGCTGGCCACCATCGACCGCTTCGGCGAGGCGGGTGAAGCAGCGGGGGAAGACGACTGGCTCGAGTTCTGGGCCGACTTGCGGGACAACGACCTCTTGGTCACGAGCGGCTGGACGGAGGCCTACTACACCGCCTTCAGCTCCTACGGCGGCGACCGGCCGGTGGTGCTCTCCTACGCGACCTCGCCCGCCGCCGAGATCTTCTTCGCCGACGAGGCGCTGGACGAGGCGCCGACCGGCAACCTCTTCTGCGAAGGCTGCGTCTACCGGCAGATCGAAGGGGTCGGCATCCTGCGCGGGACGCAGAACCGCGAGGCCGCCGAAAGGTTTATCGACTTCATGCTGAGCCGGGCCTTTCAAGAGGACATCCCCCTCACCATGTTCGTCTACCCGGTGAGCGAGGAGGCGACCTTGCCCGAGGTCTTCGAGCGCTTCGGCCAGCTTCCCGCCGAGGAGGAGATCGCCACGGTCGCTTCAGCGGAGATCGAGACGAATCTGGAAACCTGGCTCGACCTCTGGACGGCGGTCGTGGTGCAGGGACGAGACCCGGCGGAACTGCGCTAGCTTCGGTGCTCCGTTCCCTCAGCTCAACCCTCCCCCCCCCGGGGCGAGGGGCCTGAGCCACCAGGCTCGTCAGGTGCAGCGGCCGTGGCTGGCGCACCTTCTCGGCCTGCTGGCTGCTGCGTTTCTGGCGGTCTTCCTGTTCTACCCGCTGGCGGTGATTCTGGAGCGCAGCCTCACCAGCCGGGAGGCCGTCATGGGTGCCCTGAGCAATCCCTATTACCTGGGGCGTCTGTGGTTCACCACCTACCAGGCGCTCCTCTCCACCCTGCTCACGGTTCTTTTCGCCCTACCTGGCGCCTTGCTCTTCGCGCGCTTCGACTTCGCGGGCAAGCGCCTCCTGAGGAGCGCCTTTACCATCCCCTTCGTCATGCCCACGGTGGTGGCGGCCATCGGCTTTCTGGCGCTCCTGGGGCCGCGGGGCGTGAGCGGCGTCGATCTGCGCGGCAGCCTGCTCATCATCTTGCTGGCGCACGTCTTCTACAACTACGCGGTGGTGGTGCGCATCGTCGGCGCCTATCTGGAGGCGCTCGGGCCGCGGCTCGGCGAGGCCGCGCAGGCGCTCGGAAGCTCGCCCTGGCGCGCCCTCACGCGCGTCACCCTGCCGCTGGCCGCGCCCGCCATCGT
>JALZLY010000239.1 GCA_030858465.1 Deinococcota bacterium | reverse complement strand
ACTCGGATTTACGCGAGGGTTTTGGTGAGGTCCTTGTGCCTGATGCCTTGGCCCGAAAATACCCGAACGCAGGGAAAAGCTGGGCGTGGCAGTACGTATTTCCGTCGCACAAGCGTTCAATTGATCCTCGCTCTGGGCGTGAAGGTCGGCATCACCTCTACGAGGACTCCGTTCAACGCGCGATGAAGCGGGTCATGCTTGCCGCCGGTATCGACAAGCACGGCAGCGTTCACACACTCAGGCATAGCTTTGCGACACACCTTCTCGAGGACGGCTACGACATCCGCAGTACGAAGTTTGAGGCGAATGCCGTACGGTGCAGGAACTCTTAGGCCATAAGGATGTAAAGACCACCATGATCTACACGCATGTGCTCAACCGTGGCGGGCGAGGGGTTAAGAGCCCGCTAGACTGCTAGGGGCGTCGGCTCGGAAGCGGGGCCAGCCGGACCAAGCCGCGCTCTGCCACGCGCGGCTTTGCTGCTAAGGGGCTATAGCTTCGAGATTGACGTCGTAGGCGCGTTCAGGCTTTGGTTTCTCGGGTATTGGCGTCGCTTTCGTGTTCTGCTGAGGTTGCCAGCGCCTCGAAGAAGGGTGCTTTGCCGTCTTGCAGCGTGTGAGCGGCGTAGAGAAACATCGCCGCCGACCAGGCTTGCAGGGGGTGGCCCATCGGTCGGCCGGAGCGGCCGTGCAGCCACTCGTTGAACTCCCAGACCCCATCCTTGCCGAGCAGGTTGGCGCGGGCGAGCGCCCCCAGCGCCTCCTCGGCTTGCACGTGACGGCCTGCTGTAACCAGCGCGGCGACGTAGAAACCGCCCAGGAAGGGCCAGATGCCGCCGTTGTGGTACTGGTGCGGCAGGTTCAGGTTGCGGCTGCGGTAGTAGTCGCGCCAGTCGCGGTCGCCGGGGTAGAGGGGCGGGAAGAAAGCCTTGAGGGGATAGGGCTGGTCCGCGCCCACCGCATGGGCATGAGTCAGAATCTTGTGGGTTTTGGCCTCGTCGGCGACGCCCAGCAGAATCGCTAAGCTGTTGCCGAAGCCGTCGAAGACGTGGCCGAACTCGCGAAAGCCCACCCAGGGCAGGTAGTAGGGCGCCTCGGTCAGCGCGCTCGTGTTCTGGTAGAGCAAAAACCACTCGAGCCGCATGGCCTTGAGCTTCTCGAGCTGCTCGCCAAAGAGGCGGCCATCCCAGGGCCGGTCGAGCCAGAGGAGCAAGTTGAGCTTAGCCCTCACGTCTTCGGCCATCGCCTCGTAGGCTTGGCCGTCCTGCTCGAGCGCCGCCGCCATCCGCGCCATCGCCCGCAGCGCCCCCACGTAGAGGACATTGTCGTAGAGCACGTTGTAGCGCACCGCGTAAAGGTCGGCCCAGTCGCCCGCTTCAGGCACTTCCAACAGCCCGCAGGCGTTCATGTCCTGGTATCTCAGCCACAACAGGGCCCTCTCCAGCCCTGGCCAGGCGGCGCGCAAAAAGCCCTCGTCCCTTACGGAGAGGTAGTAGGCGTAGTGCCCCAGGATGAACCACAAGTTGGCGTCCACCGCGCCGGCGTTTTCGGTGGTGACCTCGCCCGTGCGGGTGTCGACGTTCAAGTGGATCATGCCGAGCTCGGTCTGCTTGCTCGCAAGGGTCTCGAGCGACGCCCTGACCCCCGCCGCCAAGGCCCCGTCACCGGTGGCGAGCGCGCCCAGGGCGGTGATCATCGAATCCCGCGCCCAGACCTGCGGATAGCCCCCCTCGAGCGCCGAGGCCGTAAAGCCCAGCGGCGTAAGGCAGCGCTCCAAAACCTCCCTGGCGCGTTCGTAAGCGGTGTCGATGTTCATTTGGCGCACTCCCTCCTGCTAAGGCGACGCTCGCTTTTTTGTGCCTCAGCCCTCAGTCCTCAGCCCTCAGTCCTTCTCAGCCCTGCCTCTACCGCCCGCCGATGCCCGTCATGGTGATGCCCTTGATGAAATAGCGCTGCGCGAAGATGAAGACGACGAGCACCGGCAACAGCGCGATCACTGAGCCCGCCATCAGCAGCGTCCAGGCGGTGTTGTACTGGCCCTGCAGGGTGTTGAGGCCGACCGTCAGCGTGCTCATCTGGGTGCTGTTGGTGACCACCAGCGGGTAGAGAAAGGAGTTCCAGTTGAAGAGGAAGGTGAAGATAGCCAGCGCCGAAAGGGCCGGGCCCGAGAGCGGCAGGATGACGCGGGTGTAGATCTGGAAGTGGTTGGCGCCGTCCACCACCGCGGCGTCCTCGAGCTCGCCGGGAATCGTCAGGAAGTATTGCCGCAGCAAAAAGGTGCCGAAGGCGCTGAAGGCCGCAGGCAGGATGAGGGCCTGATAGGTGTCGATCCAGCCGAGGTAGCTGAGCAGGATGAAGTTGGGGATGATGACCACTTGGGCAGGGATCATCAGGGTGCCGAGGTAGCCCAGAAAGAGCGCGTCGCGGCCCGGAAAGCGCAGTCGGGCAAAGGCGTAGGCGGCCAGCGAGGAGGTTACGAGCTGCAAGACCGTCACCGCCGCGGCGACGAAGAGGCTGTTCAGAAAAAAGCGCGCGAAGGGCAGGACCTCGAAGACGCGGCGGTAGTTGTCCCAGCGCGGCGGGTCAGGGATGAAGGTGGGCGGGTACTCGAAGACCGCCCCGGCGCTTTTGAGCGAGGTCGAGATCATCCAGATAAAGGGCGCCAGCATGAAGAACGCGGTCGGCACCAAAAACAGCGCCAAGAGCCAGTTGCCCAGCGTAAAGCGCGCCCGCTCGGTCATAGTCTCTCAGTCATATGGTCCCTCAGTCATAGTGCACCCACTGCCTCTGGTAGCGGAACTGCACCAGCGTCACCACGAAGATGATGGCGAAGAGCACCCAGGCCATGGCGGCGGCGTAGCCCATCTGAAAAAACTGGAAGGCGTAGCGGTAGATGTTGAAGACGATGGTGTTGGTGGCGTTGGCCGGCCCGCCCTCGGTCATGATGAAGGCCTGGTCGAAAACCTGAAAGGAGTTGATGATGCTGATCACCAGGACGAAAAAGGTCGTCGAGGAGAGCATGGGAATGGTGATGGCGGTAAAGCGCTGCCAGGGCCCGGCACCGTCGATTTTGGCGGCCTCGTAGAGCTGTTGGGGAACGGACTGCAAGCCCGCCAAAAAGAGCACCATCGAAAAGCCGATCTGCTGCCAGATGCTCATGATGATGATGGCGGGCAGCGCCCAGCGGGTGCTCGACAGCCAGGCGGGTGGGTTGTCGATACCCACCATAAAGAGAAAGCTGTTCAAGAGGCCAAAGTCGGCGTGGAAAATCCAGCGCCACACCAGCGCCACCGCGACCGTCGAGGCGACCACCGGCATGAAGTAGGCGGTGCGGAAAAAGAGCTGGCCGGGGATGCGCTGGTTTAGGGCCATCGCCACGGCCAGCGCGATCGCCATCTGCACGGGCACGGTGCCGAGCACGTAGAGCGCGGTGTTTTGCAGGACCCGCTGAAAGAGCGGGTCCTGGCTCAAGCGCAGGTAGTTGTCCGCGCCGACCCACTGGGGCGGGCGCAGGAGGTCCCAATTGGTGAAGCTGATCAGCAGCGCGGCGAAGACGGGCAAAAAGGTGAAGACGAGAAAACCGGCCAGGTTGGGCAGCAGAAAGCCGTAGGCCGCCCAGGCCTCGCCCCGGCGCAAGCTGCCCGTTCGCCTCGAGGGCGGCTTGCGGTCCTTGCTGAGCCTTGAGGGAGCGGCCATAGAGCTCCTAGGCGTCGATGCCGAAGATGCGCGCGGCGTTGCGGTAGAAGACGAGGTCCTGCTCGTCCTCGCTCATGCCCATCTCGTCAAATGCCGCCTTCCAGGCTTCCACGTCGCGCTTCATGCGCGTCAGGTCGGCGTCGGAGCCGTAGACGAGCTTTTCGGGCCGGATCTCGTTCATGATGTAGCCGCCTTGGGTGATGTGATTTCTTACCACGTCGCCGCCGGAAAGGTCGAAAAAGAGACGGGGCCGCCAGCGGGCGATGGCGCAGGCGGTGCGGTAGTCGGGCCAGCCCAGGTGAGCGCCGATCATCCAGAGTTCGGGAAAGTGAAAGGCGATGGTGTCCAGATAGATGGGCTGCATCCGCGCCGACGAGAAGCCGTAGCGGCGTCCGCGCGCCTCGCGGCCCAGCCTGGCGACGAGCTCCTCCTCCTCCTCGCCCGTGGGCGGAGCTTTCCAGGCGTCCTCAGAGGCGCCCAT
>JALZLY010000238.1 GCA_030858465.1 Deinococcota bacterium | reverse complement strand
GGTCCGGGGCTCACCCGGTCGCGAAAGAGCAGCTTGCCCTCGCGCGCGTCCATCACGATCAGCTCGCCCGCCTCGGTAGCGCAGTAGAGCGCGCCGGCGGCGATGACCGGTGTGGCGGTCACCCGCGCGCCCAGCTCGAAGGCCCAGAGGTCGTCGCCTGACCTCAGGCTGAGCGCGCGCATGACGCCCGCCCAGGAGGCCACGAACACATAGCCCTCCCAGGCCAGCGGGCTGGCCCAGAGCTGACCCTCGGTGTCGTAGCTCCACAGCACCTCGCGCGCCGAGAGCGAAAAGGCGTGCAGGTCGCCCGCGCGCTCGGGCAGGAGCAGGATGCCGTCCTTGGCGCTGAGCTGGGCGACGGAGTCACCGAGCCGGACCCTGAACTTGCTCTTGGCGGTGGCGGCGTCGACGCCGTGCAGCCAGCCCGAGCGCGTGACCGCGAAGACCTCGCCGCGGTGCGCGACGGGCGCGGTGACAAAGGCCTCGTCGCCCGCGTAGCGCCACAGCGTCTCGCCCGCGCAGCTCCTGGCTTCGATGGTGCCGCGGCCCGTGGCGACGAGCAGGCCGCCGGCAAAGGGAACCACGCTGCCCACCACACCGGCCTCCGGGTCCTGCCAGTGGGGCTGGCCGCCGGGCCAGCGCAGCGCGTAGAGCCCGCCGTCGCGGCTCGAGTAGTAGAGGCCGCCCCCCTGCCCGACGACCGAGGCATTGACCTCGTCGCTGGCCCCAAAGCGCGCCTGGAGGCTGCCGTCGGCCGGATGCAGGATGTGGACCTCCTCGCTGCGCAGGCCCACTAAGACGAAGCCCTGGACCGCGGTGAGGGCGGCGGGCCACTGCGGCCCCTCGGGCAGTTGCAGGCTCCAGCGCACGGTCAGCGAGGCCGGGTTGGCCGGGCCGTGGGCGAGCAGGCCCTGCTGAGCGGGACCGCCCGCGCGCTGGCTAGGGCTCAGCGACTCCGCCTGAGCCCGCACCGCGCGCAGCGCGTCGGCGACGGAGTAGCCCGAGACGGGGCGCGCCGCGGAGTCTTTGGCCAGCAGGCTGACGATGAGCCTGGACAGAGCCTCGGGCACGTTCGGGTTGAGCCTGTGCGGGGGCACCAGCTCGCCGTAGACGTGCTGAAAGAGCACCGCCTGGTCGTTTTCGGCCTCGAAGGGCGCCACCCCGGTGACGGTGCGGTAGAGGACCGCGCCCAGGGAGTAGAGGTCGGTGTGGGCGCCGGTCGCGTCGCCCCTGGCCTGCTCGGGCGCCATGTAGTGCGGCGTGCCCAGGGTAAAGCCCGTGCGGGTGAGCTCGCGGCTCACCTCGGTCAGTTGCACCAGGCCGAAGTCCATCACCTTGGGCTGGCCCTGCTGGGTCATCAAGATGTTGCGCGGGGTGAGGTCGCGGTGGACCATGCCCTGGTGGTGCACGTAGGCGAGCGCCTCGGCCACCGAGACGGCCGCCCCGATGAACCTCACAAAGGGCTCTAGGTCGGGCTCGAGCGGCCCCAAGTCGGTAAAAGGCCCGCCCGAAACGAGCTCCATCGCGAAGTAGACGTGGTCGCCGCGGCCGAGGTCGTAGATGGCCACCACACCGGGATGGCTGAAGCGCGCCAAGGCCTTGATCTCGCGGCGAAAGCGCTCCTGGTCGGACTCGGTCAGGTGGGGCCTCAAGACCTTGAGCGCCACCTCGCGGTCCAAGTGCTGGTCGTAGGCCCGGTAGACGCGCGCCATGCCGCCCTGACCGAGGGGGCCTAAAATTCTGTAGCGGTCGTCGACGAGCTCCCCGGTGCCGAAGGATTCCACGGTCTAGAGTATACGGGCTGGAATCGGGCTCGGGAGAACGCTCAGCTCGGCACCTCAGCTCGGCACCTCAGTTCGGCACCTCAGTTCGTTTCCGCGGCCTCTTCGTCGGCGAGGCCCTTGAGCAGGTCGGAGGAGACCTTGCCCTCCTCGAGGGCGCGGTTCAACATCTCGATGCCGAGGCGGACCACTTCCGACTTGGACACCAGCCGCTCCGGGTTGGAGAGGTTGTAGGCGGTTTTGGTCAGCAGCGCGTCCTGCTCCTCGGAGATGACGACCTGCAGTCGCTTGCTCTTTTCACGCTTGGGCACAGGCCCTCCTATGTAGCCATTTTAACATTATACGGCTGTCCTTGACAATGTATAATGGGCTACGTACACTAGGGATGTGTAAAATGTGTAAGATGGTGAAGAGGGTGATGAAGAGGGAGCGCCCAAAGCGCTGACGAGCCGGGTTTCGCCTTGTCAGCACTGGTCAACGAGAAGAGGTCGCGACGCCGATGAGACACTGCCGATGAGACACTTTGAAAGCGCACTCCACATCACGGGCGGCAGGCCGCTCCAGGGCGAGCTGCGCGTCAACACCGCCAAAAACTCCGTGCTCTACCTCATCCTCGCCTCGCTCTTGAGCGACGAGCCCGTCGTCCTCAAGGACGTTCCCAGGCTCCGCGACGTGGCGACCATCTTGGACATCGTCGCTCACTTCGGCGCTTCGGTGCGCTGGCAGGGCCGCGACGTGCACCTGCACGCCGAGTCGCTCGTCCGCTCCGAGGCGCCCTACGGGCTCGTCAGCAAGATGCGCGCCTCCTTCGTGGCGATGGGTGCGCTGCTCGGTCGCTGCGGCAGCGCCCGCATGTCGATGCCGGGGGGCTGCGCCTTTGGACCGCGCCCGGTAGACCGGCACATCAAGGCCTTTGAGCAGCTCGGCGTGCAGCTGAGCGAGGACGGTGGCGACTTCGTGGCGCGGCGTCTTCGGCCGCTCGCCGGTCGGGTGGTCTTCGATGCGCCCACGGTGGGCGGCACCCAGAACGTCATCTTGGCGAGCGCCTTGGGTTCGGGCGAGGTGGTCATCGAGAACGCCGCCCTCGAGCCCGAGGTGGCCGACTTAGCCGAGATGCTGAACCGCATGGGCGCCCGGATTGGCGGCGCCGGCACGGCGACGATCGAGATCGGCGGCGTCCAGAGGCTGCACGGCGTCTGCTACCGGCCGCTGCCCGACCGCATCGAGGCGGGCACCTTCATGCTGGCCGCGGCCGCGACCCGGGGCCACGTGACGCTCAAGGACGTTCGCGCGGAGCACCTGAGGGCCATTATCGCCAAACTCGCCGAAACGGGCGTCGAGGTGCTCGAGCTGGACGCCGAGACCCTGGTGGTGGACGCGCGCGGTCCGCTGCTACCCACCGACGTGACGGCCGTCGAATACCCCGGTGTGCCCACCGACCTGCAGGCGCCCTTCGGCGCTTTTCTGGCCACGGTCGAGGGCATGAGCGCGGTGAGCGATCGCGTCTATCCCGACCGCTTTACCCACATAGGCGAGCTCGCCCGCGCGGGCGCCCGCTGCGAACTGCGCGAGGGCGCGCTGCTGATCCGCGGCGGCAAGTTGCGCGGCGCCCAGATGCACGCCGCCGACATCCGCGCCGGTAGCGCCCTGGTGGTGGCGGCCCTGGCCGCGGCGGGCACCTCCACCATAACCGGCATGCAGTACCTGGAGCGCGGCTACGAGAACCTGGCCCCGCGCCTGCGCGGCCTCGGCGCCGGCGTCGAGCAGGTCGGTACGCTCGAGCTAGCCACCGGCACCTACGGGGACTAGCCGAATCCAGGAGTCGGAACGGCCCTTCTCCTGGATTCCGACTCCTGAGTTCTGCTCTTAGAGCTCGTCGCGCCGCTGGTACCAGTCGCTGTTCAGATAGTAGTCCTGGTAGAGCAGCTTCAAAAAGCCCACCGCCGGCACGGCCAGAAGCGCGCCCACCAAGCCGAAGAGCGCGGCCCCGATGAGCAGCGACAGCATGACCGTGACCGGGTTCAGCTCCATCACCCTGGAGAGCAGGATGGGTGTGAGCACGTTGCCGTCGATCTGGTTGATGAGGATGATGATCACGATCACGGCGAAGGCCAGACCCCAGCTGCCCACGAGCAGCGCCAGCAGGACGGCGGGCACAGAGGCGACGATCGGCCCCAAAAAGGGGATCACGTTGAACGCGCCACCCAAGATGGCCCAGCTGGCGGCCAGGGGGATGCCCGCCGCGCTCAAGCTGACCCACAGCATCAGGCCGACCGCCACGGCGATCAGGAGCTGGGCGCGGATATAGGTGCCGACCGAGCGGTCGAACTTGACCATCAGATCGGTGCCGAGCCTCTCCACATCGTCGCGGTACTGTCTCGGAAAGAAACGCAGCAGGTTGTCGCCGATATGCGGAAAGCTGAGCATGATGTAGATGGTGAAAACCAGGATGAGAAAGAGCTGGACGACGCCGCCGATGAGGCCGCCGACCCAGGCCAAGGTGGCGCCGCCAAAGCCCGCGAACTGCTCGGGAAGCTGCGTCAGCCAGCCGGCGACCACCTCGGAGGCGCCCGGCGGCAGGACCCCTTCGATGAGGCTGAAGAGGTTGCGATCACCCTCGATCAGGGGCTCGAGCAGCGCGGGCAGGTTTTGGGCAAAGTCCTGGATCTGCCGGGCCATGATGCCGAGGAGAAAGATCACCAAGCCGAGCGCGGCCACCACGATCAGAAAGACGATGATCACGCCCAGCCAGCGCCGCACCCGCCGGCGTTGCAGCCAGATGATGAGCGGGTTGGCGATATAGGCCAGCAGATAGGCGATCAGAAAGCTCGTCCACACGATCCGGGTCTGAAAGAGAAGATAGAGCAGCGCCAAGACGGCAAGAACAACGACGAGGACGCGGACGTAGGCGTTGGCCCAAACTTCGGCTAAGGCGGTTCCCATGGGGCCCAGTATATAGGCGGCCGAAAAGCAACCTTTGTCGCTCCGGCGGTATTGTGGTGCGGGTTGCGCTAGTGCCGGCTGGGCTCTTCGAGCCGCGCCTCCTCGCCTTGCTCGTCGCCGGGGTCGAGCGCGGGCCACGGCTCGTCTTGCTCTGCTGCTTGCTCTGCCGCTTGCTCTGCCGCCAGGGGCACATCGGCGCCGGTCGAAGAGCCCGCGGCGGGGTTGTTCGCCTCGGCTGGGAGGGAGTACACGCCTACCCGTCCGGGCGCCGGGCGAGGTGCCTCGTCTTCGCGCTCACCCTCCTCGGCCTGTGGTGTTTCGCTTGGGACGCGGTTAGGGCTTTCGCCTCGTTCTCTCCTCGCGGGCGGCAGCGCCGCCAGCAGGTCGACCGGCTCGAGCCGGCGGTTCGGTGCGGGGTCGCTCGGCTGTGAGCCATAGCCGATGCTGGGGCGGGGCCTCTCGGGGTGAACACGGGTGGCACGGCGGCCGGTATAGCTCACATAGACGCGCCCGACCATGCCGAAGAGTACGAGGGCGAGACCGGCCGCGATGACGGGCGGCCACCGCGCCTGCCGGCTGAGGGGACGGATCTCGGGCAGGACGCCGCTCTGAACGGCGCTAACTTGCGCCTCCACCGAGTCGGCGAGAATGTCCACGGCGCGGATGTTCGTCGCCGCCTGCTGGGGGCTGCCGAAGGCAAAGGCCTCGGCCTCGGGCGCGACCCGGCGCCAGCGGCTCCGGTCCCAGGGGTCGTAGCCCCCCACCACGCCGTAGAGGCTGAAGTGACGCGGTCGGGGCAAGCTGCTGGTGACGGTGAGGGTGCTGTCCGTGAGCGTCAGGCCGAGGTCGTAACGCCCGCTCACGTCCTCGACGCTGCCGTCCGGGTGCGCGTGCAAGAGCTCTAGGCTCTCGCCCGTGAGCCGAAAGGCGTAGTGCCAGGCCGCGCCGTCGGGCAGGCGCATGCCCGAGCCCGGCAGGAGCGCGGCCTGGCCGCCCCCCTCGCGGGTGTTCAAGTAGAGCTCGATGATCGGCAGCGAAAAGCCGTTGGGCAGGTTCCAGGGGTTGGTCACCTGGGCCAGGCGCAGGCTGAAGGAGAAGCTCTCGGCGTCATAGACCTTCAGCTCGAGCGCGTCGAGCGTGCCGGGGGCGCGAAACACCTCGGCGGTCGGGTAGCCCAGCCCGCCGCCCCCCACGGCGTCGCCGGCCGGGTCAAAGAGGGTGAGAACGGTTGCCAAGAGAAGGGTTGAGATCATGGACGCTCCTGCCACCACATTTTAAGGCTGTGTTTTGAGTAGTCGATAAGCCACCGCGCCAGCCTCGCCGAGTCGTGCTGGGCGAAGAGGCCCGCGCCGACGATCGCCAGGCTGACCACCTCGACGCCCGCCGCCTCGAAGCGCGCCCGGTCGAAAGCGACTACCCCGGCGCCCTCGGCCTGGTAGCGGCGCAGGCGTTCCTCGCCGATGTCGCTGCTGTTTAAGATCACCAGGTCGGGGTAGCGGCCCAGATAGGCTCTCAAAACCTCGACGTGGTCCCAGGCGCTGAAGTCGTCGGTCTCGCCGGCCTCGGTCATGACGTTGCAGACGTAGACGACCTTCGCGCTGCTGTTCAAGATGGCCTCGCGGCAGCCGGGCACCAGGAGCGGAGGGATGGTGCTGGTAAAGAGACTGCCCGGCCCCAGGACGATGAGGTGGGCGCGGGCTACGGCCCGGGCCACCTCGGGCACCAGCGCGGCTGTCTTGGGCTCGATGGTGACGCCCTTGACCGCGCCCGGCAGCTCGCGCACCCGGCTCTCGCCGTTCACTACCGCGCCCGAGCGCTTGGTGAAGTAGAGGTGGATGGGCTCGGCGCTCACCGGATAGACGGCGCCGGAGATGTTGAGCAGCCTGTTGAGCGCGCGGATCGCCTCGGCGAAGTCGCCTTCGACCTCGGTCAGGGTGGTGATGAAGATGTTGCCGAAAGTGTGGCCCTTTAGGTCGTCGCCGCGGGTGAAGCGGTACTCGAGCAGGCGGCTCACCTGCGACTCGCTGTCCGAAAGCGCCGCCAAGCAGTCGTTCAGGTCGCCCGGCGCGGGCATGCCGAAGGCGGTCCGGAGGCGCCCCGAGGAGCCGCCGTCGTCGCTGGCGGTGACGACGGCGGTGATGTTCGCGGAGTAGAGTTTGAGGCCGCGGAGCAGGTTGGAGAGGCCACTGCCGCCGCCCAGGGCGACGACGCGCGGACCCCTGGAGAGCGACAGCCGGCGGTGCAAGATAGCCGCCGCGTCGCGCGGCTTGGCCATCCAGTTGGACAGCAGCGAGCGGTTCAGCCACACCACCGCGTTGGCGGCCAGGGTGAGGCCGAAGAGGACGACGAGGAGTGAGACCCAGCCGCCCCAGAGCCGCCACGGCTCGCTCACCAGGAGCGCCTCGATGGGCTCGGCGATGAGCTGCCGCTCCTCCTGGCCGAGCCACAGAAAAAAGCCCACCACCCCGGCGAGGGCCAGCACGGCGCCCAGGACCGCCACCAGGATAAAGCGCTTGACGCGCATGCCCGGCGTCAGCCACATCCGCACCTGACCCAGGCTAGCCACGGCTCTCCCCAAAGACGGCTGCTCTAGTCACGCGGCTTCCCGGCCGGGCCGTGTTCCCCTAGCGCCTCGTCGACGTCGCGGTGTTCGGCGCGGACCTCGAACTCGTCGGCGAGGTCGTGCATGAGCCGCTCGGCGATGGTCACCGAGCGGTGCTGGCCGCCGGTGCAGCCCACCGCCACGGTATAGCTCGAGCGCCCCGAGGCGGCCGCCTCGCGCGTCAAGAGCCCGACGAAGTCGCGCAGCCGGCTGTAAAAGGCGAGCCCGGCCGGGGTAAAGACGTAGGCCTGGACCCTGGGGTCGCGGCCGTCGAGCGGGCGCAGCGCGAGGTCGTAGTAGGGATTGGGCAGCGCGCGCAGGTCGATGACGTTGTCGGCGTCGATAGGCACACCGCGCTTGAAGCCAAACGACATGAGCCGCAGCCGAAACGAGCGGCTGTCGCCGAAGCGCGCCCACAGCTCGTCGCGGAGTCGCCGCTCCGACCACTGCGAGGTGTCGAGCACGGTGTCGGCCACCGCGCGCAGCGGACCGAGCACCTCGCGCTCGGTGGCGATGTCGGTCGACAGCGCCCTCTGACCGAGCGGGTGGGTGCGGCGCGTCAGGTTGTAGCGCTGCACCAGCACCTCGTTCTGAGCGTCCAGAAAGACGATCTCGGGCTCGAGCCCGCGGGCGCGCAGCCTCTCCAGGGTCCCTTCCGCCGCGCTCAGGTGCTCGCGGGTGCGGATGTCGATGCCCACCGCCACCCGGGCCTGCTTGTGCCCGCCGGTCTCCGCCTGGAGCATCAGCCACAGCGACGGCGGCAGGTTGTCGACGGTGAAGTAGCCGAGGTCCTCGAGCGCGTGCAGCCCGGTGGTCTTGCCGGCGCCCGAGAGACCGGTGATGACGACGAAGCGGCTGGTGGCCGCCTCACTTGCCGCCGCCTCACTTGCTGCTGGGTTCGGTTTGGTCACCGTGGCTCCTGCACACGAATAGAAACGATCAGCTCGCCGTTCTGCACGACCGCTGCCTGCGGCGACCACCACAGCAACCGGCCGCTCGAGAGGGTCAGCTCGCCGCCCGGCCCTCGCGCGACGACGCGCTCGGGAGTCCCCGGGCGTTCGCTGAACCCCTCAAAAGAGGCGGAACCGCCGGCGGAGGGCAAGGGAAGCTCCTCTTGCGCTCCGCCGGGCTGGGTGACCAGGATGCCGCCTTCCGCCCGGTCGACGGCTTCGGCCTGTACCACCTGCCAGCCCGCGCCGTCGAACAGCACGAAGCCGCGCCTGGCGCCGAGCTGCACCCAAAAGACCGCGGCGCCTGCCGTGCTGGCGGCAAGGCCCCAGCCTTCCGGCGCTCTAAAGCCCAGCTCGCGCTCGAGGCAGGGCACCGGCGCCGCGTGCTCGAGGGCGACCACCACGGCCTCCGCCGCCACGCCGCGGCGGAGCAGCGCCGCCAGGTCTTCGGCCCCGGCGGCGTCCGTAAAGCAACCGACGCGCACGCGGCTGTACTGTCGGTCGGCTGTCCTGCTCTCTTCGCGGCTGGTCCCTTCGCGGTAGGCGGCAAAGCCTTGGCGCTCGAGCGCTGCGACGAGCGCCAGGGCTTGAGCGTCGTCCTGAAACGCCGCCACTTGCACGCCGTAGCGTTCAGCCGAGGCGAGGCCGATGACGAGGCTGAAGACGAAGAGCAAAACCCGCACCCGGTCATGTTACCGCAATGGCCCCGGCCTGCCGGCGAAAATCGCCACGTGGCAACGCTTCTCGCTGCCCTCCTCCCAAAGCCAGCAGTTGAAGCTCGATCAGCGTTTAATGTTAGTTTATGCACCTTTGGTCTTAAGACGTTTTTGCGACCTTGGTCTTAAGACCTTGGTCTTAGTCGGCCTAAACAGGCCATTTCATGCTTGTGCAACGCGAAAACGTTCTTATATACTTTTTCACAGCTCAAGCGTTGATCCTCTTGGGATGCGAGACGAGATGTAGGAGTCAGCATGATAATCCATGAATCGATGGTCGATAAACAGCTTACGAGAAGTGCTCTACTCGAGCGCATCTGCGTGAGGCCCCCGTACTTTGCGCTATCCGGTATAACAATACAAGAGGCTGGCGTAAAGGCAACTGCCCAGGCCGAAACATCGTCCGGTTACGAGGTCGCACCGATGAGCGCCGCCGAATTCGGTCGCCACGCTGCTATCGCTGGTTCATGTTGTGCTGCCGTGGCCCAAGCAGACGGCCGCAGGCGATACTATCTGGCGCAGCAAGCCGAGGTCGGCTTTTACGCTCATGAGGCACCTTTTGGTACGCGGGTAGGATTTCGAGCTCGACTTTTGGAACGCGACAAGCGCCGAGCGCGTGCATGGATTGAGGCCGACATCGATGGTCGGTTAGTAGGAACTTGCGACGTCGTCTTTACCATCCTTACCAGTGAAACGTTCCAACGCCTTTTCGGTTGGCGCCGTCAGGAAACGTTTAACGCTCCTAATCCATATACCCGTCTACTCGACGGTCAACTCACAAGAGGCGCGAACCGGATTTCGATGGTGATTCCCCGTCTGCCTGCGTCCGCATGCGCAGGGCATTTCGACGACTTTCCGGCGTTGCCGGTAGCGACTCTTACCAGCTATCTGGGAGATTTGGCAGGAGGCATATTAACGGGTTCGCCGGTCCCCTACCGGGTCGTAAGGGCAAGCCTTGAGGCTAAGGACCTGAGTTGGGCAGGCGAGAGGGTGGAGTTCAATGTCGAGCGTGTGCAGGTTGAGGGAGCGCGACACGCCTTTAACTGCCTGGTTTCTTCCGAAGGCCGTAATATCACCACGATGACGCTCGTGCTTGAAGTGATGGTCTGACCGCAGCGTTGTGCCTGCGACAGCGATGCGGCCTCAGTTGAGTTCGTTCACGGAAGCTTGTGGGCTTTAACTTTCTCGGTTGAGTGAAACTCTCTCAATACCGTCTCGAGATCGGAAGCCGGCATGGGTTTGGAAAAATAGACTCCTTGGCCTATGTGGCATCCTAAATCACGCACCAGATTGAATTGTGCCCTGTGTTCGATACCCTCGGCGACCACTTCAAGGTCCAGATTTTTCGCGAGGCTGATGATCGCCTGGACGAGAGCAAGGGCGTACTGAGGCGATTGACGGGGCGAACTGAGGTCGGCGACGAATGAGCGGTCGATCTTGATGGTATCGATGGGAAGGTTGCGCAGGTAAGACAGCGAGGAGTAGCCCGTACCAAAATCGTCGACTGCCAGACCTATCCCGAGCTTTTGTAGGTTGTGGAAGGTCTGCGAGACCGTATTTGCGCTGTGCATCATGATGCTTTCGGTGAGCTCGAGCTCGAGCCAGCGCGCGTCGAGCCCGCTCTGCTCGAGGGCTTGTTGAACTACCGGGAAAAAACTCGGTTGTGCAAACTGCAGCGGTGAGACGTTGACGGCGACGATGAGGTCGTCGAAGCCCGCCTGCTTCCACAACGCATTTTGCCAACAGGCCTCTTGCAGGACCCACGAACCGATCGGCGCGATCAAACCACTTTCTTCGGCCAAGCCGATAAACTCGCTCGGAGTAATGAGGCCGAGTTTAGGATGGTGCCACCGCAGCAGTGCTTCGGCTTTGACGAGTTTGCCGCTCTGGAGATCATGCTGGGGTTGGTAGTAAAGCTCGAGCTCCCCGTGTTGCAAGGCGTCGCGCAGGTCCTGCTCGAGATCGTTGCGCACCTCGACCTTGGAGCCGATCTCCACGGTGTAAGCATGAAAACTGTTGCGACCCAGATGCTTGGTGTAGTACATGGCGCTGTCGGCGTGCCGCAGGAGCGCGGTCACATCGTGTCCGTCATCAGGATAGACACTGATGCCGATGCTCGCAGTCACCGTAATCGCCTGATCGCGGATGGTGAACGGCGACTCTAGAGCACCTTGTACCTTTTCGGCTATAAACGAGGCATCACGCGCATGGTTAACTCCTCTCGCCAACAGGACAAACTCATCGCCGCTTATACGCGCGACGGTATCGTTCTCGCGCGAGCAGGCTTGCAAGCGCTGCGCGACTTGCTGAAGCAAAAGGTCACCGGCCTCGTGCCCTTGCGTGTCGTTGATGCGTTTGAACCGGTCCAAATCGATAAAGCAAATAACCAGTTTCATGTTTTGCCGCTTGCTTTGGGCTAGAGCTACTTGCAGCTCGTCTTCGAGCCAGCGTCGGTTAGGTAAGTTGGTCAACAGGTCCGTGTAGGCGAACTTTTCCATCGTAAGGGCTCGAGTACGCGTTTCGGTGTAGTGCTCTTTGATATTCGCGAAGGCAAATGTCAGGGCCAATAAGGTTATATTCGCCAGGTTCAGTTGGATGAGCG
>JALZLY010000237.1 GCA_030858465.1 Deinococcota bacterium | reverse complement strand
GTCCAGGGCCGCCCCGGCCAGGCGCCCGGCTCGCAGCGCCTCGGCCAGGGCCCATTCGTCGACGAGGCCGCCGCGCGCGGTGTTGATGAGGTGGGCCGTGGGCTTCATCTTCGCCAGCGCCTTGGCGCCCAAGAGATGCCGGGTGGCCTTCAGGAGCGGCAGGTGCAGAGAGACGACGTCGGAGCCGGCGAGGAGCGTGTCCAGATCGACGAGCGTCACCCCGAACTCCTGCACGGCCAGGGCGCTGCCCTGAACCGCCGGGTCGTGGGCGACGACGCGCAGGCCAAAGGCCGCGGCGCGCCGGGCCAGCCGGCCGCCGATGTCGCCCAGGCCGACGATGCCCAGGGTCTTGCCGTAGAGCTCGCTGCCCACCGCCGTCTGACGGTCCCAGCGGCCGGCGTGGAGCGCGGAGGAGACCTCGCCGAAGCGCCGCGCCAGGAAGACCATCGCGCCCATGACCCATTCGGCGACGCTGACGGCGTTGGTGCCGGGCGCCCAGGTGACGGCGACACCCCGCGCCTTGAGCGCCGCTAGCTCGAGGTTGTCGAGCCCCACGCCGACGCGCCCCACCACCTTGAGCCTGGGCGCGTGGTCGAGGAGCGCCGCGTTCACCCTGGTCTGGTTGCGGACGATCAGCGCCTCGGCCGACCGGGCGGCGGCCAGCAGGGCCCCCGGGTCGGCGTGGAGGTCGGGCTCGTAGCTGAACGCGCTGTGAGCCCCCAGCTGCGCTACCGCGTCGGGGTGCAGCCACTCGGAGGCGAGGATCACCCGGGCTCCGCCAGGGGTTCGCGGGCGTAGGCGATGGTCCTGTCGACGAGCACGTCGGTCGAATCGACGAGCGGAACGGCGAGGTCGCCGTCGCCGAGGACGAGCGGCACCTCGGTGCAGCCGGCCACCATCACCTCGGCGCCCCGCAGAGCGAGCGTCCGAGCCAGGGCCCTCATCTCAGCTCTGGTTGCCGCGCCCGTGTCACCCGCCTTGACGCGGTAGAGCAGGGTCATGAAGCTTTCTCGTTCCGCGCCCGTAAGGACCAGGACCCGGATACCGGCCCCGGCAAAGGCGCGCTGGTAGAGCCCGGCGTCCAGGCAGCCCGCCGCCGCCAGCAGGCCGACGGTGCGGACGCCGGGGTGCTTTTGCACCACCTCGTCACGGGTCAGTTCGATGAGGCTCAGGAAGGGGATGGCCACCGCCTCTAAGATGGCCTGCTCATAGGCGTGGGCGCTGTTGCAGACCATCACCAGGAAGTCGGCGCCGGCCCTTTCCAGGCCGCGCGCCATCGCCGCGAGCTGGGGAGCCGGCGAGGGGCCGCGCCCGGCGACGGCCTCGTTGCGGTTGGGCACCTGGGGGTTGTTGTCGATGATGAGGCGCAGGTGCTCCTGGTCGCTCCCCGCGCCCGTTCGCTTTAAGACCTTGGCGAAAAAGTCGAGGGTCGCTTCGGGGCCGAGGCCGCCCAAGACGCCGACCGTCTTTACGCCAACTGACCTCATCCTAATCGCTGAGGACGCCCTGATAGGCGTAGAGCGCGGGCGAGCCGCCGGTGTGCAAGAAGAGCACGTTGTCGTCCCTCTTAAAGGCGCCCCGCTCGGCCAGGCCGATGAGGCCGGCCATCGCCTTGCCGGTGTAGACGGGGTCCAAGAGGATGCCCTCGAGCCGCGCCAAGAGCCTGACGGCGTGGACCATCTCGTCCGTCGGCAGCGAGTAGCCCGGCCCCACCCAGTCGTCCAGGGCGACCACGTCCTCAGGGGGGATGCCGTGGGGGAGGCCCAGCAGGTCGCTGGTCCTCTGCGCCAGGGCGTGGACGTTCGCTTCCTGCTCCTCGCGCGGCCGGCGCACGTTGATGCCGGTGATCGGCAGCTGCGCGTGGCTGCCCGTCATGCCCACCAGCAGACCGGCGTGGGTACCCGCGCTGCCGCTGGCGCAGACGAGGTGATCGAGCCTGAGGCCCAGTTCGAAGGTCTGAAAGAGAATCTCCTCGGCGCAGGCCACGTAGCCGAGCGCGCCCAGCGCATTGGAGCCGCCGCCGGGGATGAGGTAACCCTTGCGGCCCTCTTGCGCCAGCTCGTCGGCTATCTCCCGCATGGCGGCGTCAAGGTCCTCGCCCAGGTTGACGACCTTGATCCTCTCGACGCCCAGGAGGCCGAAGAGAAAGTTGTTGCCGCTGGCGTCCGCGCGGTAGGAGCCCGGCACCCGCTCCTCCAGGACGAGGCGGCACTTGAGCCCTTCCTTGACCGCCGCGGCGAGGGTCAGGCGGCAGTGGTTGGACTGCACCGCGCCGACGGTAACAAGCGTGTCCGCGCCCTCCTCGAGCGCGTCGGCGACCAGGAACTCGAGCTTGCGCGTCTTGTTGCCGCCGGCGCTGAGGCCCAGAAGGTCGTCGCGCTTGACGTAGACATTGGTGCCCAGGTGCCTGCTCAGGTGAGGGAGGGGCTCGAGCGGGGTGGGGCCGGGGGTATAGCGCCGGCGGGGAAAGCGGGCTAGCTGCATGGGACCAGTATAGCGCGGTCTCGAGGGGTGGGCGCAAGGAAACACAGGAGCCGGAATCCTAGCCCCCGACCCCCGACCCCTGCCTGACCCCCGGCCCCTGCCAGTCAGAATTCTGTAACATCCCTCCCATAGACTTCGATCACTAGGGCAAGCGTCGTTCTCTTCATCTTCTCGCAGCCCTGCGGATACGGCCTTCGCCCCCCGAGGTCCTATCTAAGGAGCCCTCAGGTTCGCCTGAGGGCTCCTTGTCTGCTTTGCTGCCTGTGTTCGCTGCGTCGGGGCCCGCCCAGGTTTTTGTTAGGATTGACGTGAATAAGGCTGGGCCCAGAGGGTGAGCCGGAAGGAACGGATGCGACGAGCTTTACTTCTATCTTTTGCCGCTTTGCTGTTGGCGCTGAGCGCCTGTCAGACCCAGCCGTCGCTCTTCGAGGTCTACCGGGGAGAGTGGCTCTGGGTCGCGGTCTTCGAGGAGGGCGAGCCCTTCGTCGGCTCCGTGAGCATCTCGGCGCGGCGCCCCGGCGGCCGCGGCGTGGTGGACATCGGCGCGGGCGCCTGGGTGTGGTGCGAGGCCTCCGGGCGCTGCCCCTATCTGGCCGGTGACCAGGGCGGCATGGGCACCTACTCGAGCGGCGGCGAGCGCCACCTGGTGGTCGAGTTCGCCGAGGCGGCGGGCTTCACCAAGCTGATCGCCCTGGACGAGGACGGCGTCCTCGAGGACGAGAACGACGAGGCGGCGCCGGCCTTGTTCGCGGGGCCGGGCCGCTGGTACTTCTACAGCGGGGGCTTCGCCGAGATCGGCTTCGCCATGGTCAAGAGGGCCGAAGCGCCGGGTCTCGCCGCGGCGGGCGGTGGACCGCGGCCCTTTGCCGCGCCGGACGATCTGCCGCTGCTCCTGAGCCGGCAGGGAGGCGAGGCGAGCATGAGGCTGACGCAACGGGCGCTCGAGCACCTGGCGTCGCTGCTCGACTGAGCCGAACTGGCCTGAGGGATCTTGGCTGAGGTGATTTTGGTGGGCTGAGCTTCAGGCCGAGCGCTGCTCGACCCGTGAACGAGCCGTCGCCGCGTGCAGACGGACAAGGCAGACGGACAAGAGCGCGAGGTCGGAACCCTACTGCCGGTTCTGACTTCGCGCCTGGCGATCTCCTCAACTGCTTGCGAAAGGCGCTATCTCTAGCCGCCGAAGTCGTCTCCAAAGCCGTCATCGAAGCCGTCGTTATAGTCATCGTCGAAGCCGTCATCATAGCCGTCATCGAAACCGTCGTCATAGCCGTCGTCATAGCCGTCGTCAAAGTCGTCGGGGTCGTCGAAAGGCTCGAGCTCGAGGAAGCGCACCACCATCAGCGTGAGCTCCGCCTCGCCCTCCTGGTAGCGGCTGTAGTGGTAGCGTCCTGCCGTCATGAGCGAGCCGGTGGTGAAGCCTGCCTCCGCGAGCGCCGAGCGCGTCCCGGCGGGAAGGCTGAAGGAGCCCGTGTCCGGGGTGACGCAGACGAAGGATGCCTCCGAGGAGCCGCCCGTGCCGGCCAGCACCACCACCGCCTCCGGGGTGTCGGCGCTCCAGGTGAAGGTGGTGTCGAGAGCGAAGCTCGCTCCGGCCGCCGGCGCCGTTAGGACAAAGGCTGGGCTCGTGGGGAAAGCGACGCTACTCAGCGCCGGAAAGCCGTCCTCCGCGCCGGGAATGCTGAGGCTCAGGCCGCTCTCCGGCAGCGGCGCCTCCGGCAGGGCCTCCGCGGTGATGTAGTAGTTGAAGTCGCCGTCGCCGGTGAAGCCCTCGTCTCTGCCGAGTTGCGTGAAGTGGCTACCAGCCGCCTCGACCGTCAGCGGCTCGCCGGCGTCGATCATCTCGCCCGAGGGCAGGGTGAAAGGCGTCCTCAGCGACGGCCCCTCGTCCCCGGTAAAGCAGCCGCCAAGCACGCCCTCGAAAGGGTCGCCGCTTTCGACCTGCTCGACCACGCTTGCTTCGAAAAAGGAGCCGTTGCCGGCGATGAAGCTGACCCCGTCCGGCGCCGTGCTCTCGATGAGCATCACCAGGCCGGCCTGGCGGTATGTCAGCTCGGCGTCGTTATCGGGCTCGTCGCCAACGTCATCGTCGATCTCTGGGATTGGGGCTGGAACATCGCCCTGGCCGCCACAGGCCACGAGGAGCAGGGCGGTGAGAAGCGCGCCCACGAGTCGTCTTGTTACCATAAGCCACCTCCATTGGCGTTTTGGTGCTGCCGCGGGCCGCCTGCACGGGCCGGAGCGACCCCAGTCTAGGCCGCGACCATGAGAAGCCGCGAGCCCGTCTTAAGCTTGGCCGACTATCTCTAGCTGTAGTCCTCGAAGACGACCTGACCGCGCGTCACCGTCATGAGCACGCTTACGCTCTCGAGCTCGGCCGGGTCGATGTCGAAGGGATCCTCGTCGACGACCACCAGGTCGGCGTCCATGCCCGTCTCCAGGCTGCCGCGCCGGCCTTCGTCGAAGGTGCTGTAGGCGGCCTGGCGGGTGAAGATGTCGATGGCCTCGGCGACCGAGAGGCGCTCCTCGGAGCGCGAGTGGTTGACGGCGCTGTGAACACCCAGAAGCGGCTGGAGCGGGGTGACGGTGCTGTCCGAGCCGCCCACCAGCGGGATGCCCGCGCGCCTCAGCGAGGCCAGCGGGTCGATGCGGCTCGAGCGCTTGCCGATGTACTGCGGGTAGGTCTGGTGCGGCCAGACGTAGTTGAACGATGGCTGCACCGAGACGACCACCCCGGCGGCCTTGGCCCGCTTGATCTGCGCTTCGGTCATGAGCTGGGCGTGCTCGATGCGGTGGCGGGCGTCACCGCGGGGGTGTACGGCCTGAGCATGCTCAAAGGCGCGCAGGGCCTGCTCGACGGCCAAATCGCCGACGGCGTGAAAGGCCAGTTGCAGGCCCTCGCGGTGGGCGCTCGCGACGAAGACCTCGAGTGCGTGGTCGTCGTGGTAGAGGACGCCGCAGTGGTCCAGGCTGCCCACATAGGGCTCTAACAGCGCGGCGGTGTGCATGTCGAAGTCGCCGTCCAAAGCGCAGCCGTGGCAGCCGCCCAGGCGCGGCAGGCCGAGCCTCCTCACGGCCTCCACGTCGAAGGTCTGGGCGTAAGGAATGACCCGCACGGGCAGGTCGTCTTTGATGTCCATGAGCGCCCTCACCGCTTCCAGGTCGTCGAGCGCGTGCACCGTGGTGCAGCCCGCCTCGGCGGCCCGCTCGGCGGTGGCCCGGAAGGCCGCCTGGTAGCCGATCTGCTGAGCGTAGCGGGCGTACATGCGCTGGGTGGCGAGTTGCGTCGCCTGGGCGATGAGCCTACCGCTGGGCGCGCCATCTTCGTCCAGGCAGACGCCGGGCTGGCTTACCGGAAAGTCGAGCAGCTCCAGGGCCAGGGGGTTGGCGAGCGAGGAGTGGCCGGTGAGGTGGCGGATATAGACCGGGTGATGGGGCGCGGCGGCCATGAGCTCGGCCACGGTCGGGTCGCGCTCCTCCTCGAGCTCGTCGGTGGCTAACCTGAGACCCAAGATGAGCTCGCCGGGCTCGCGTCCCTGCGCGGCGATCTCGACCGAGCGGAAGAGCTCGGAGAGGTTGCGCACGTGCACGCAGTCGATGGCCGTCTCCAAAAAGCCGGTGGCGGCGACGTGGACGTGGCCGTCGGTAAAGCCCGGCAACAGCGTCGCTCCCGCGAGGTCGCGCAGGAGCGCCCGGCGCGGCAGGCTGCTCTTCATGTCCTGCCAGGCGCCGATGGCGGCGATCTTGTCGTCCTTGACGATCAAGGTGTCGATGTCGGGGTTATCAAGCGTGGGCATTCGCGCCCCGGCCAAGATGAGGTAGCGGGCGGCGTCTTTCATAGCCGCGAGCCTAACACGCGCTGGCCGCCGCTAAAGGTGGCGCGCGAACGCGGGTCTCTTGGCATGGGGCCTGCGAGGGCCTAGGAGGACGCGCCTTGCCGTATACTAACCGTATACTAAAAGCCTACTGCGCACGCACGTCAGTGAAGGGCAAGGACTATGGCGACACGAGAGATGGCGACCCGAGAGATGGCGATACGAGAGATGGCGATACAAACCGAACACGATACGCGGACGGAGGGGCCCGCCGCTCCCCACGGCTTCCTCCGCAACCTTGGCATGCCCCTCGACCTCGACTGGGTGAAGAGCCTCCAGGTCAACAAGAGCGCCGTCGAGCGCCGCGCCGCCACCCTGGGCACCCGGCGCAGCGTCAAGAAGGACCATCAGGCGGCCTGGCTCCTCAAGGCGATCAGCTGCACCGACCTGACCACGCTCTCGGGCGACGATACCGAGGGCCGGGTCCTGCGGCTCTGCGCCAAGGCGCGCCGGCCCGTCAGGGAGGATATCCTAGACGCCCTCGGCGTCGCCGACCTGGAACTCAGCGTGGGGGCGGTCTGCGTCTATCACGCCATGGTCAAGGCGGCGGTCGGCGCTCTTCGCGGTTCCAAGGTTCCCGTGGCGGCGGTCTCGGCGGGCTTTCCGGCGGGCCTCTCGCCCGTCGGGCAGCGCCTCGGCGAGATTCACGCCTCGGTGGCGGCGGGCGCTCAGGAGATCGACATCGTCGTCACCAGGGCGCACGTCCTCACGGGCGACTGGGCCGCGCTCTACGGCGAGGTCGCGGCCTTCCGCGCGGCCTGCGGCGAAGCGCACATGAAGGCGATCCTCGCGACCGGCGAACTGGGCACCCTGCGCAACGTCGCCCGGGCGAGCGCGGTCGCCATGATGGCCGGGGCGGATTTTATCAAAACGTCGACCGGCAAGGAGAGCGAGAACGCCACCCTGCCCGTCAGCCTGGTGATGGTGAGGATGATCCGCGACTACCACGAGCGCACGGGCTACAAGGTGGGCTTCAAGCCCGCCGGGGGCATCAAGACCGCCAAGCAGGCGCTCGAGTGGCTGATTCTCATGAAAGAGGAATTGGGCCGCGAGTGGATGGAGCCCGAGCTCTTCCGCTTCGGCGCCTCTTCGCTGCTGGGCGACATCGAGAGGCAGCTCGAGCACTTTGTGACCGGCCGCTACGCGGCGCTCTACCGCCACCCGCTGGCCTAGGAGGAGGTGGCTATGACCGTCAAAGAGAGAGTGATGAAACGCATCGAGGACCTCGGCGAGGCACAGTTGGAGAGGCTCGAGCAGAGGCTCGAAGAGTTCGCAGCAGCCCCGGTTTCCGGTGAGGCGATTCGGCGCCGTTTGGACGCTTGGGAAGGAATCTTCGGCATGCTCTCCAATCCTGAAGACTACGTTGAATTCGAGAAGCTGGCACGTCGCCGTCCGCTCTTCGGGGGGCGGACCCTGGAGCTCGAGCCGGATGAAGACCGAGGACGCCGACATCCTCATCGCCGGCATCGCGCTCGCGAATGATGCCGTCCTGGTGACCCGCAACCTCAAGCACTTCGGGCGCGTGCAGGGGTTGCGGCTCGAGAGCTGGGAGGGCTAGTGTTTCGCGCCGCTATCGGCGACGGGCTCGAGTTGCGCCTCCTGGACTTCCGCCACGCCGAGGCGCTCTACCGCCTCACCGACAAAAACCGCGAGGGGCTCAGGCGCTGGCTGCCCTGGGTGGACGGGGCGCGCTCACCGGAGGACTCCAGGGCGTTTATCCGGAGCGGGCTCGAGCAGCTCGCCCGCGACGACGGCTTCCAGGCGGGCATCTGGCTTGCGGGCAAACTCGTCGGCGTCATCGGCTTTCACTACTTCAAGTGGCACAGCCGCCGCACCGAGATCGGCTACTGGCTGGACGCGGGCGCGCAGGGCCGGGGCGTGATGACGCGCGCCTGCCGCCGCCTCTGCGACTACGCCTTTGTGGAGCTGGCGCTAAGCCGCGTCGAAATCCACTGCGACGCCGACAACGCCAGCAGCCGCAAGGTGGCCGAGCGGCTGGGCTTTATCCAGGAGGGCGTCCTCCGCGGCGTCGGCTACAACGCCGGGGGGCACGCCAACGAAGTCATCTATGGGCTGCTCGCCGACGAGTGGCCTGCTACAATGACCAAGAGGATGACCATCTAGTCAACCGCCATCTAGTCGACCAAAAGGAGGCAGCCGTGACCGAGATGAGTGTTGCCGAGGCCAAGGCGAAGCTGAGCGAGATGTTGGCCCGGGTCGAGAAGGGGGAGCGCTTCACCATCACCCGCCGGGGCAAGCCGGTGGCGGTGGTATCCGCCCCGGAAGGGGTCTACCAGCCGCTGCCGTCTCGAGCCGAACTCAGGGAGAAGCTCGGCAGGGTCAAGGAGAGCGCGCTCGAGAGCTTGCTCGCCCTGCGCGACGAGGCCAGATATTGAGGCCGGCTAGGGGGGCGAGCTATCTCGATACGAGCTTCGTCGTGCCCTTCTATCTTCTGGAGACGAGCAGCGGGCGGGTCGAAGGGTTTCTTCGCTCACAGCCGCCCGGCAGCCTCGTCTTGAGTTCTTGGGGAGGGGTCGAGTTCGCCAGCACGCTGGCGCGCAACGTGCGCATGGGTTTGCAGGAGAGGGAGAAGGCTCGCGCCCTCTTTGACGTTTTCAAGGCGGACGCCAGGACACTCTTTCGCGTCCACGTGCCTACGGCAGCGGATTTCAGCCTCGCCGCCAGCCTGCTTATCGGACAACCTCAGTCGGGTTTGCGCGGCGGGGATGCACTTCACCTCGCCATCGCCAAGAACCACGGCCTCACGCTGTACACTCTGGACAAGGCGCTGCTCGCCGCCGCGGACACGCTCGGCGTTGCCGCCAGCGACGCGGGCAGCGGAGGAGCATCATGACCGTCAAGGATATTTTTGAAACCATGGATTACGGCCCCGCTCCCGAGAGCGCTGGGGGCGCCGAAGCATGGTTGGGGCGCCACAAGGGCAAGTTAGACCTCTTTATCGGCGGCAGGTGGCTGAAGCCGAAGACGGGCGAGTACTTCGAAACCGTCAACCCCGCCAAAAACCGGCCGCTCGCCAAGGTCGCCCAGGCGGGCGAGGAGGACGTGGACGCCGCCGTCAAGGCCGCGCGTGAGGCTCAGCCCCAGTGGCAGGCGCTGGGCGGGCACGGCCGGGCGCGCTACCTCTACGCCCTGGCCAGGCAGGTGCAGAAGCACTCGAGGCTGTTTGCCGTCTTGGAGTCGCTCGACAACGGCAAGACGATTCGCGAGACGCGCGACCTGGACATCCCCCTGGTCGCCCGGCACTTCTACCACCACGCGGGCTGGGCGCAGCTCATGGAGAGCGAGTTCGCCGGCTTTGAACCGGTGGGCGTGGCGGGACAGATCATCCCCTGGAACTTCCCGCTGCTGATGCTCGCCTGGAAGGTGGCGCCCGCCCTGGCGATGGGCAACAGCGTGGTCTTGAAGCCCGCCGAGTTCACCTCGCTCACGGCCCTGCTCTTCGCCGAGATTACTCAGGAGGTCGGCCTGCCGCCCGGCGTCCTCAACATCGTCACCGGCGACGGGCGCACCGGCGAGCTCCTTGTCAGGCATGAGGGCATAAGCAAGGTAGCCTTTACCGGCTCGACCGAGGTAGGCAGGCTCATCCGCGAGGCGACGGCGGGCAGCGGCAAGGCGCTCACCCTCGAGCTCGGCGGCAAGTCGCCCTTCATCGTCTTCGACGACGCCGACCTCGATTCAACCGTCGAGGGCGTGGTGGACGCCATCTGGTTCAACCAGGGCCAAGTCTGCTGCGCGGGCTCGAGGCTCTTGTTGCACGAAGGGATCGCCGCGAGGATGATCGACAAGCTCCGCGCCCGGATGGAGACCTTGCGCGTCGGCGACTCGCTCGACAAGGCCGTCGACATCGGCGCCATCGTGGCGCCGGTGCAGCTCGCGCGCATCCAGGACCTGGTCAGGAGGGGAGAGGAGGAGGGCGCCACGCTCTGGCAGCCCTCCTGGGCCTGCCCGACCGAGGGCTGCTTCTACCCGCCGACGCTCTTCACCGAGGTCTCGCCCGCCTCGAGCATCGCCCAGCTCGAGATCTTCGGCCCGGTGCTGGTGTCGATGACCTTCCGGACGCCCGAGGAGGCCGTCGAACTCGCCAACAACACCCCCTACGGCCTCGCCGCCAGCGTCTGGACCGAGAACCTCAACCTGGCCTTGGACGTCGCGCCCAAACTCGAGGCCGGCACCGTCTGGGTGAACTCGTCGAACCTCTTCGACGCGGCCGCGGGCTTCGGCGGCTACCGCGAGTCGGGCTACGGGCGCGAGGGCGGCAAGGAGGGCTTGTGGGGCTACCTCAAGCCGGTGTGGGAGGAGGGGTTGCCGCCCTACCAATCCCCCCAACCCCCCTTGGCAAGGGGGGTTGGGGGGGGATTGCCCGCTTCTCAAGGGGGGGCTGGGGGGGGATTGCCCGCCATCGACCGCACCCCCAAGATGTATATCGGCGGCAAGCAGGCCCGGCCCGACTCGGGGTACAGCCTGACGGTGTACGGCGCGGGGGGCAGGGCCATCGGCGAGGTGGGTGAGGGCAACCGCAAGGACATCCGCAACGCCGTCGAGGCGGCGGCCAAGGCCGGGAGCTGGACGAAGACCACGGCCCACAACCGCGCCCAGGTGCTCTACTACCTGGCGGAAAACCTCGCGGTGCGCGCGCCCGAGCTCGAGGCCCGCCTCGCGCAGCTCACCGGCCAGCGGCCCAAGGCCGCCGCCGCCGAAGTGCAGGCAGCGATAGGGCGCATCTTCACCTACGCCGCCTGGGCCGACAAGTTCGACGGCGCCGTCCACCACACCCCCATGCGCAACGTGACCCTGGCGATGAACGAGCCCATCGGCCTTATCGGCGTCGCCTGCCCCGACGAGGCGCCGCTCTTGGCCTTCGTATCGCTGCTCATGCCCGCCATCGCCACGGGCAACCGCGTGGTCGTCATCCCCTCGCCGCGCTATCCGCTCGTTGCCACCGACTTCTATCAGGTCCTGGACACCTCCGACGTGCCCGGCGGGGTGGTCAATATCGTCACCGGCGAGCGCGATCTGCTGGCGAAGACGCTCGCCGAGCACGACGCCGTCGGAGCGATGTGGTACTTCGGCCCGGCGGAGGGCAGTGAAATGGTCGAGCGCGCCTCTACCGGCAACCTCAAACGGACCTGGGTGAATTATGGCCGGGCCAGGGACTGGGCCGACCCGGCGCAGGGCCAGGGGCAAGCGTTCTTGCGCCAGGCGACGCAGGTCAAGAACATCTGGGTGCCCTACGGGGAGTGAGAACCTTATCGAGCGTTCGCTCCTATCTTGCGGGACGGCAAACCGTGAGCTATACAAGCACCTGCCGTCAACACCTGCCGTCACCGAGAAAATCCCTGTCTTCGAAGATATAATCATCTGCTATGGATAACTCATCAGCTACGCCAGACGGCACCGAGGCGGATAGCACCGAGGTGGACCTTCTTCTCATCGTTCCCCACCCCGACGACGAAGTGTTTGGCTGTGGCGGCCTCTTCAGCAAGATGGCCGCCTTCGGCAAGCGCGTGGCGACTCTGACGCTCACCCGGGGCGGTTCGGGGCGGACGCTCGAGCTCTGCAGCCGCGAGGAACTGCCGGCCTTGCGCGAGGCCGAGCTGAGGGCCTCGCTCGAGGTCCTGGGCGTCCGCGACCCGCGCCTTCTGGACTTTCCCGACGGCGCTTTGAACAAGGTCCCCGAGGGCGAGGTTATAACGGAGATTCGCAGCGTGCTCGAGGAGCTCAGGCCCAAGTGCCTGGTAACCTTTCCGCCCAACGGCTCCAACGGTCACCCCGACCATGTCGCCACCCACCGTTTCGTCCGGGCGGCGCTCGAGGCGTCGTCGCAGAGGCCGGACAGAATTTACTACTTTGCCGCCGAGCGGCCCTACAGCGGTCCCGACCGCGAGCGCTTCTTGAGCGCTGCGATGATCCGCGCGCAGCACCTGGCGCCTACCCACTACGTGGACGCCCATGATTTTATCGAGAACAAAATCCGGGCGATGGGGCAGTACGAGACCCAGGCCCGGAGCGTCTTGATGTTCATGCGCAAGTTCCCGCGCCGCCTGCTGTTCGAGACCTTCCACCGCGCCGAGCCCCACTACCCCGACGACCAAGCGCCCATGACCGTGCCCTGGCTCTGATCATTCTGTTTTAAGATGAGCTCATGAAGCACGTCGTCAGCGTGTCGCTAGGCTCCTCAAAGCGCGCCACCTATATAGAAACTGAGCTCCTGGGACAGTCGCTGCTCATCGAGAGGCGGGCGACTGATGGCAACATTGAAAGGGCAAAGGAACTGGTGCGCGAACTCGATGGCAAAGTTGATGCCATCGGCTTGGGCGGTATAGACCTTTACATCTACGCTGGATCGAAACGCTACGTGATCCGTGACGCGCGCAAGATCGCCGACGAGGCTAAAAAAACGCCGGTGGTTTGTGGCGCGGGACTAAAAGATAGCCTCGAGCGCCACGTGGTCGAAACTCTTGGCAAGACGGTGGATTGGTCCAACAAGCGTGTCCTCATGGTCTCGGCGGTAGACCGTTTTGGCATGGCGGAAGCGCTTCACGAGGCAGGGGCTCGGATTATTTATGGGGACATGATGTTTTCTTTAGGGTTGCCGGTTCCTATCAGGAGCATTTCTACGACGCGCGCGCTTGCTCGATTGCTCCTTCCCATCGCGACGCGTCTGCCTTTTACCTGGCTTTATCCGACTGGGAGTAAGCAGGAGGCCGTGAAAGAGGATTGGAGAAGTCGCTACTACCATGAGGTAGACGTGATTGCCGGAGATTTCCTCTGGATTAAGCGTTCACTTCCGAATAGGTTTTCTGGCAAAACCATCCTCACCAATACCACAACTGCAGAGGATATCGAAGATTTGCGCCGGCGCGGAGTCAAGACCCTCATCACCACCACCCCGCGCTACGGTAGCCGCAGCCTTTCGACCAACCTGCTCGAGGCCGCGTTCGTCGCTATCGCCGACAAGTTCCCGCTGTCACGCGAGGACTATACTGCGCTCATCGAAGAGGCTGGTCTCGAGCCGGACGTGCTCGAGCTCAACCCCTCCTTCTCGTAAAAAAGGTTAAAAGGTTGGAAGGTTGGAAGGTTGGAGGCTCCGTTTGGGATAACTTTTAAACTTTTAAACTTTTCAACCTTTTAACTTCTTCAACCCTCCTTCAGCCTGGCGCGGCAGCGGACGCAGTAGTCCTGCGCGGGCACCCGCTCGCCGCAGGCGGGGCAGACTAAAGAGGCGCGCACCACCGCCCGCACGCCCATGGCGCTGAGTTCCGAGGCGATGAGAACGGCGTCCTCCTCGGCGATGTCCGAAACCGTCAGCTCGACCTCGCCCGAGACCGCCGAGACGATAAAGCGGCCGCTGGCATAGGGCTGCGAGGCGTCGCCGCGGTTGGCCGCCTCGACGGCGCCGCGGACCTCCTGAAAGTATTGCCACAGGTCGCGCTTCGTCGTCACGGCCTCACTCTAGCGCGCCCGCAAGACGAGGACAAGGCGGGCCGTGACAGTAGACTGGAGCCATGAAGAGGCTCGATCACTACATCGGCAACACCCCGCTCGTCAGGCTCTTTAGGGTGGTGGAAGCGGACATGGCCGAAGTGTGGATCAAGCTCGAGGGCTTCAACCCCGCCGGCTCGATCAAGGACCGCACCGCCAAGGGCATGATCGACGACGCCGAGGAACGGGGGATACTGACCCCCGGCAGCGGCCGGACCATCGTCGAGCCCACCAGCGGCAACACTGGCATCGGCCTGGCCTTCCTGGCGGCGGTGCGCGGCTACCGCTGCGTCATCGTCCTGCCCGACACCATGAGCGAGGAGCGCAAGCGGACGCTTCTGGCCTATGGGGCCGAGCTCGTCTTCACCCCCGGCGAACTCAGGATGCAGGGCGCGATTCCACGGGCGCAGGAGATCGCCGAGGAGACGGGCGCGTGGATGCCCAACCAGTTCGAGAACCCCGCCAACCCGCGCACGCACTACCGCACTACCGGCCCCGAGATCTGGCAGGGGATGCAGGGCCGCATCGACGCCTTCGTGTGGGCGAGCGGCACCGGCGGCTCGATCAGCGGCGTCGGGAGATATTTCAAGGAGCAGAACCCCAAGGTCGAGGTGATCGCCGTCGAGCCCGCCCGCAGCGCGGTCATCAGCGGCGGCGAGAAGGGCCAGCACAAGTTCCAGGGCATGGGTCCCGGTTTTATCCCCGGCAACCTCGAGCTGAGCCTCTTGGACGGCGTGAAGACGGTCTACGAGGAGGACGCCTTTCCGCTGGCCCGGCGCCTGGCCCGCGAGGAGGGGCAGTTTATCGGCATGTCGAGCGGCGCGACGGTGTGGGCCGCTTTGGAGGTCGCCCGCGAGCTGGGGCCGGGCAAGGTGGTCGTCTGCATGGCGGCGGATACGGCGGCGCGCTACGTGAGCACCGAACTCTTCGCGGACTAGGCCGCGGACGAGGCTGCGGACGAGGCTGTCGCCTACTGTGGCTCGACCTCGGCCAGAGCCTTGATGGCGGGGCCGTTCAAGACCTCACCGTCCGGGGCGAAGCGCGAGCCGTGGCAGGGGCAGTCCCAGGAGCCCGCTTCGGGGTTCCAGGCGACGATACAGCCCAAATGGCTGCAGACCGCCGAGCGCTCGAGCACCGTGCCCTGCTCGTCCTTATAGACGGCGACCTTGCCCAGCCCCCGGCGCATGACGGCGCCGCTGCCCGGCGCGATCTCGTCCGCCGAGGCGACCTCGCCCGCCCTCAGCCAGTGGCCGAGCTTGGAGATCTCGTTGACGCCCTCGCGGAGCATGGTGGGGACGGCCCCGGCCTCGAGGCGCTTGGGGCTGTAGAGCTCGGCCCAGGGGTTGTCGCGGCCCCGGATCAGGTCGGCACAGATCATGGCGCCCAAGGTGCCGTGGGTCATGCCCATGCCCGAGTCGCCGGTGATGACGTAGACGTTGTCGCTGCCCGGATCGCGGCCCAAGAAGGCCAGGGCGTCGAAGGGCTCCATGAGCTGAGCGGACCAGCGGTAGAGGACTCTCCCGGCGGCGAGAAAGCGCTCCCTGGCCCAGCGCTCGAGCCGCTCATAGCGCCCGTCCGCCTCGTCCTCCTGGCCGGTCTTGTGGTCCTCGCCGCCGACCATGAGCAGCTCGCGCTCGTCGTCCAGAGGGTGCAGGCGGGCGTAGTGGTAGGGCTCGGCGGTGTCGGCGTACTGGGCAGGGTAGACGGCGCCCTTCGCTACCTCCAGGCCGATCACGTAGGAGCGGTGGGCGCCCTGTCGGCTCGAGTACAGCAGCCGCTCGCCGATGGGCGCGTTCGTCGCCAAGACCACCGCTCCGGCCGTGACACCGTGGCCCTCCCTGGTGGTGACCTTGACAGGCGCGCCGCCCGCAACCTCGGTGACGTGGCTGTAGAGAAAGATCTTGCCGCCCCTGCGGGTGATGGCCTTTTCCAGGCCCGCCAAGTACTTCAGCACGTGGAACTGAGCCTGGTTTGCAAAGCGCAGCGCGGGCCCGGTGTCGAAGCCGTCCAGGGGCGCGCGCGCCACCTTGTCCACCCCGGTGATGCCCGCTCGCTGGATGGCTCCCAGTTCCTCGGTCAGAAACTCCGCCGACTCGCCCGGCGGCCCAAAGAGATAGCTCTCGAGGCGCTCGAAATCGCAGTCGATCTGCTCTTCCTGGGCGATGCTTTCGATGAGATCGATGGCGGCGGCGTGGGAGTCGCTGGCCAGCTTGAGGCCCTCGCTGCCGAAAAGCCGCTCGAGCTCTGTGTAGCCGTCGTCGAGCTCGCTGTTCAGATGCGCGGTGGTGCCGCCCGTCTCGCCCCCGGCGATGGGGCCGTCGTCCAAGACCACGACCTCCTCGCCCTCGCGGAGGAGCAGGTAGGCCGTCGTCATCCCCGACAGGCCCGCGCCGACCACGCACACGCCCGTGCTCAGGGATTCGCCGAGGGGAGGATGCTCCGGCAGTTGCGCCGTCGCCCTCCAGACCGAGTTGTGCTGAGGGCTGGTCGTTGGCATGCTTAGAGCATGGCACGCCTGGCCCCGGCGGAATAGGAAGGGGCTCGCTAAGTTGGCCCCGTCAGTTGGCCCCGTCAGTGCTCGAGCACCCGCCTCACCGCCGCCAGAACCCGCCTGGCGTCCGGCCGGTAGTGGTGCGCGACGGCGCTAAAGGGCGGATAGGGCGCGTCCCAGCCGGCCACCCGGAGGACGGGCGCCCGAAGGTGGTCCACCGCCTCTTCGGCAATTCTCGCCACCACCTCGGCGCCGAAACCGCCGGTGCGCATGGCCTCGTAGACGACGACGGCCCGGCCGGTCTTGGCGACCGAGGCCAGGACCGTGTCGCTGTCGAGAGGGGTAAGGGTCTCGAGGTCGATCACCTCCAAGGCGACGCCCTCCCTCGCCGCCACCTCGGCCGCCTTGGCGCAGACCTCGACCATGCCGCCGTAGCAGATCAAGGTGACCGCGTCGCCCTCGCGAACGACTCTAGCCTCGCCCAGCGGCAGGGTGTAGTAGTCCTCCGGCACCTCGGCCCTGACGCTGCGGTAGAGCTTGATGGCCTCGAGGAAGAAGACCGGGTCGGGGTCCTCGATAGCGGCGAGGAGGAGGCCCTTGGCCCGCTCTGGCGAGCTGGGGATGACCACCTTGACGCCGGGCACGTGGGCGAGGATGGCCTCGGGCGAGTCGGCGTGCTGCTCGGGGGTGTGGACGCCGCCGCCGTAGGGCATCCGCAAGACCAGCGGGATGCTGTAGCGCCCGCGGCTGCGGTGGCGGTAGCGGCCCAGGTGCGAGAGGATCTGGTCGAGGGCAGGGTAGACGAAGCCCGCGAACTGGATTTCGGCGACCGGACGCAGCCCCGCCAGCGCCAGGCCTATAGCGAAGCCGACGATGCCGCTCTCGGCCAGCGGCGTGTCGAAGACCCTCTTTTCGCCGTACTTGGCCTGGAGGCCGTCGGAGACGCGAAAGACGCCGCCCATCCGGCCCACGTCCTCGCCGAAGAGCAGCACCCGCTGGTCACGCGCCAGGGCCTGGTCGAGTGCCTGGTTGACGGCCTTGACGAGGTTAAGCGTCGGCATGGCCGCTCTCCTTGGAGCTCTCTTTGAGCGCTTCCCAGGCGCGCCTGGCGTCGGGTGTCATCTCTTGGGTGACGTGCTCGACGATGCTCCAGGGTTCGGGCGCGGGGGTCGCGTCGGCTTCGGCGAGCGCCGCGTCGCACTCGGCCCCCAGGTCTTTCAGCAGTGCTGCCTCCTGGTCGCCGTCCCAGAGCGTCAGGTGCTCTACGGCGCGGCGCATCCGCGAGATGGGGTCGCGCTGCGCCCAGGCCGCGGCGTTGACCCTGTCCTCCTCGCCGCTGTAGCGGCTGGGGTCGTCCGAGGTGGTGTGGGGCAGGGCGCGGTAGGTCATCGCCTCGATGAGGCTGGGGCCCTCGCCGGCGCGGGCCCTAGCCACCGCCTCCCCCACGACCTGGCGCACCGCGACGAGGTCGTTGCCGTCGACGACCACGCCGGGCATGCCGTAGCCGGCGGCGCGGTCGGCCACCTGCTTTACCTTCATCTGTCTGCTCGTCGGCACGCTGATGGCCCAGCCGTTGTTCTGCACCACGAAGACCACCGGCGCGCCGAAGACCGCCGCGAAGTTGAGGCCCTCGTGAAAGTCGCCCTCGGAGGTGCCGCCGTCGCCGATAAAGGCCAGCGCCACCCAACCCTCCCCCTGGTAGGCCCCGGCCTGGGCGAGCCCCACCGCCTGGGGAATCTGCGTGGCGATAGGGATGTAAAAGGGCAGAATCCTGAGCTCGTCGGGGAATCTCCAGCCCGCCGGGTGCGCCCGCCAGAAGAGGATGAGCTGCCTGACCGAGAGGCCGTGGCTGAGCGCCACGCCGCTCTCGCGGTAACTGGGCACCACCCAGTCGCTCGGCTCGATGGCCAGGGCCGCGCCCACCTGCGCCGCTTCCTGGCCGCGAAAGGGCGGGTAGACGCCCAGCTTGCCCTGGCGCTGCCAGACCACCGCGCGCTCGTCGAAGAACCTCGCGCGGCGCAGGGCGCGGTAGCCCTCGAGCAGGGTCTCCTGGTCGAAGGGTAGCTCCTTTAAGGGTTTGCCGGTATCGTCCAGATACCTCACGATATCCATGTCACCTCCGGTAGGATCAACATTCAGCGGCTCGCGCATGCCTACAATTCACAATCGCCTTCCTATTACAACAAGCATCCGCCCGGCGACCTGACGATGAGCCGAACGTCAAGTACAACGCAACCCGTCGGACGGGTGGCGGCAAGCGTTACCGGTAGAGCTTGCCCGATCGAGACGGTCGCCGGTCCGCGCGCCTCACAAGCGCACCATTACCCTTCACAAGCGCACCGCACCATACAAGACACCATACAAGACACCAGGGCGCCCCGCTAGAACGTATACTTGGTACAGGATTGCCCTGGGACATTGTATGGGAAAGGGACACCCCATGAGAGACGCCGTCATCGTCACCGCCGTTCGCACGCCGGTGGGCCGCGCCCACAAGGGCATGCTCAAGGACACCCGTCCCGACGACCTGGCCGGGTTCATCGTCAGAGAAGCGGTGAGGCGCACCGAAGGCCTCGAGCCGGGGGCCATCGACGACCTCCTCCTTGGCAACGCCCACCCCGAGGGCGAGGCGGGCTACAACGTGGCGCGCATCGCCGGGTTGATCGCCGGTCTGCCCGAGTCGGTCGCCGCCTCGACCGTCAACCGCTTCTGCGCCAGCGGCCTGCAGACGGTGGTGCAGGGCGCCCACGCGGTGATGAACGGCATGGCCGAGGTGGTCTTGGCCGGCGGCGTGGACTGCACCTCGCGGGTGCCGATGGGCGGGCACACCACGAGTCCCAACAAGGCGCTCTGGGAGCGTTACCCGCAGGCTTACCACAGCATGGGCCAGACCGCCGAGGCGGTGGCGCGCAAGTACGGCGTCTCCCGCGAGGAGCAGGACCACTTCGCGCTCCGGTCGCACCAGCGGGCCGTCGCCGCGCAGGAGGCGGGCAAGTTCAGCGCGCAGGTCGTGCCCGTGCCCACAAGGGTCAAGGACGAGCAGGGCGAGTGGCACGAGGTGGTGGTCGAAAAGGACGAGGGGCCGCGGGCCACCACCAGCCTGGACAAGCTTGCCGGCCTTGCCCCCGTCTTCGCCCAGGACGAGGCGGCCACGGTGACGGCGGGGAACTCGAGCCCCTTGAACGACGGCGCGGCCATGACCGTGATCATGAGCGAGGGCGAGGCCAGAGCGCGCGGCTTAAAGCCGCTGGCGCGCTTCGTGCAGGCGGCGGTGGTGGGGGTGGCGCCCGAGGTGATGGGCATCGGGCCGGTGCCGGCGATCCGCAAGCTGCTCGAGAAGACGGGCATGACGGTTGCAGACATCGACCTCTTCGAGATCAACGAGGCCTTCGCCAGCCAGTGCGCCTACTGCCAGAAGGAACTCGGCATTCCGAGCGAGCGGCTCAACGTCAACGGCGGCGCCATCGCCATCGGCCACCCGCTCGGCGCCACCGGAGCGAGGATCGCCGCCGACCTCTTCGCCGAGATGAACCGCCGGGACGCCGAATACGGCGTCATCTCGATGTGCGTGGGCGGCGGCCAGGGGATGGCGGGGCTCTTTCAGCGCGTCTAGTCCTCCTCGAGCGCCAGTTTCCGAGCCCGCAGGCCCAAGAAGAGGGGAATCTCCTGGGCTTCTTTGGGAGCGGCGATTTCCCTCACGCACTCCACCAGCAGGCCCTGACTGCCCAGGCCGTTGATGTAGGCCTCGAGCGGGCGGTGAAAGCTGCGCGAGACGCCGCGCCCGCCCGGATAGGGTTTCATAGGCACGGCTAGCGGGCTCAGGTAACGGTCGACGCGCCGGTAGCGGAGCTTGCGCTCCTCGTCCCAGCCCCAACCGCTCTGCCGCGGGACGCGAAAGCAGGGGTGGGTCATCAGCATCACCAGGCGGCCGCTGTCCTCGAGTACCCGGCTTGCAGAGGCCAACACTTCCTCCAAGGGGTCCATGTCCTGGATGCTCAGCAAGAACACCGCGGCGTCGAAGCGCTGCCCCTTCAGTTCGGCCACCTTGTCGAGCGCACGAGCGTCGCCGACGAGGAAGCGTCCGGCGGCGCCGTGGCGCTTTCTGGCCAGCCGGATGAGGGAGGGGCTGGCGTCGAGGCCAGTGTAACGCGCACCGCTCGCGCTCGCGTGGGGCGCCAAGACGCCCTGGCCGGCGCCGATATCCAGCAGGCTTTCGCCCGCTCGCAAGTCGAGTAGCTCGAGCACCGCGGGCAGGGCCAGCTCGCGGTGATGGCGGCTGCCGCCCGGGCCGACCCAGCCGTCGTACCAGCGGGCCAAGGGCTCCCAACTGGTTGCGGTAGGTTTGTGAGAACGCTTCGAACGTCGTTTTGAACGTGGTTTTACCTGCATGGGTCGCATAGACACTCCAAGGGAAAAGGGTCTGGGAAGGGAGCGCCCACCAGCGAACGGCGATGGTTGTCGATATGGCTGGTTCTGTACGGCGCAAGCGGGCAGACTCCCGCTCGGGGCTCGAGGGGAGACGAGGGCTTACTTGCGCAGGCGTATCATCGGCACTGAGTCTAGCACAGGGTCTAGCCCAGGGTCTAGCACACCGCTGGGGCGCTTGCCATCGCTTCGCCGGTATAATCGCGTCGGAGGCGCCATGCCGCGACCGACCGCCGACCCGCACGTCTCCCACGCCCGACCCGAGAGGCTGCTGCAAAGGCTCATCCGCTTCGACACCACCAACCCGCCGGGCAACGAGCATGCCTGTATCGGCTATCTTGACGGCTTGCTCAGCGAAGCGGGCTTCGACACCACCCTCCTTGCCAGGGACCCCGGGCGCCCCAACCTCATCGCCCGCTTGAAGGGGAGGGGCGCCGCGCCGCCGCTCTTGCTCTACGGCCACGTGGACGTGGTTACCACCGCCGGTCAGAGCTGGACGCGGCCGCCCTTTGGCGGCGAGGTCGCGGGCGGCTTCGTCTGGGGCCGGGGCGCGCTCGACATGAAGGGCGGGGTCGCCATGATGCTGTCCGCCCTGCTGCGCGCCAAGGCCGAAGGCTTGAATCCAGCCGGTGACGTCATGCTCGCGCTTCTCAGCGACGAGGAGGCGGGAGGCGAGTGTGGCGCCGGCTTTTTAGTCGAGGCCCACGCCGGGCAGTTCGAGGGGGTGCGCTACGCCCTCGGCGAGTTCGGGGGCTTCAGCCTTCACTTGGGCGGGCGGCGCTTTTATCCCATTCAAGTCGCGGAAAAGCAGATCTGCTGGCTGAAGGCGACCGTGCGCGGCCCCGCCGGACACGGCGCCCTGCCGATGCGCGGCGGGACGATGGCCCGCTTGGGCCGGGTCCTGCGGCGCCTCGACCGCCGGCGCCTGCCCGTGCATGTGACGCCGGTCGTCAGAGGGATGCTTACGGCCGTCGCCTCGAGCCTGCCCCTGCCCGCCGGCCTCGTCCTGCGCCAGCTCCTGAATCCCGCGCTGACCGGCCGGGCGCTGGCGCTCCTCGGCGCCAAGGGGCGTGTCTTCGAGCCGCTCCTGCACAACACCGTCAACGCCACCGTGGTCCGGGGCGGCGACGAGCGCACGCCCAACGTCATCCCCGGCGAGGTCGTCGTCGGGCTCGACGGCCGCCTGCTGCCCGGCTACGGTCCGGACAGGCTGATGGCCGAGCTGCGCCGGCTCATCGGCGATGTGGAGCTCGAGCTCGTCCGGCACGACCCCGGCCCGGCCGAAGCCGATATGGGCCTCTTCGAGACGCTGGCGGGCATCCTGCGGGAGCTCGACCCGGACGGGATTCCCGTGCCGCTGCTCCTGCCGGGGGTAACCGACGGCCGTTTCTTTTCTCGTTTGGGCATCCAGACCTACGGCTTCTTGCCGATGAACCTGCCCGAGGGCTTTGACTTCACCAAGACCATCCACGCGGCCGACGAGCGCATTCCGATAGGCGCCGTCCGCTTCGGCGCCGAGGCAATCTACCGGGCGCTCGAGCGCTACGGGAGCTAAACCACCCTGCTGCGGGCGGTCAAGGCCTTGGGTTGTCACCCTCTTGCCACCCCCCCGCTTCACCGCCCTGCCAGTAGTAGCCGGGACCGGGGCAGCGCCCCAAGCGCTCGAGCACCTCTTCCACGGGAATCCTGTAGACGAAGCGGGTCCTCGAGTACCAGGGCCCCAGACGGCGGGCGCGCTCGGCTCGAGGGCTGGCGGCGTCCATCAGGCCAAAGCGCGCCAGGTAGCTCGCGGCGCGGTTGACGGCCAGGTCGAAGAGGGCGTCCCTGGGCACTAGCCCCGCCCGCGCGCCTCGTAGCCCGCTCCGGTCAGCGCCGCGGTGGCGCGCTTCAGCTCCTCGTTGCTCTCAAAGGCCAGGCGGATGGCCCCGCCCGCCTCGCGGATCGCCAGGACCTCGATGTCCTTGACGTTCACCTCGGCGTCGCCGAGCGCCCTGGTGATCTTGGCGAGCTCGCCGGGACGGTCGGGCACGGCGATGACCACCTCGAAGCGGGCGGGCAGAAGGCTGCGGCGGACGATGGGAATGGCGTCGCGGCTGTGCTTGGCGGCTTCGGCGCGCTCGAGCAGTGCGTCGGGCTCGTCCAAGAGCCTCTCGAGCGCTTCGATTCTCTGCCGGAAGGCCCCCAGGGTCTCGCGGATGGCCTCCCGGTTGGCCGCCACCATGTCGCGGCTCATCGTAGGGTTGCCCGAGGCCACCCGGGTGAGGTCGCGAAAGCCTCCCGCCGCCAGGAGCATCATCAGGTCGCGGTCCTTATCCTCGGCGACGAGCTGCGTCAAGGCCACCGCCGCCAGGTAGGGCAGGTGGCTCACCGCCGCCACCAGCCGGTCGTGCTGCTCTGGCGCCACCTCGATGGGCTTGGCGCCCAAGGCTTCGACAAAGCGCCGGACGCTTGCCAGCGCGCTGGGATCGGTCGTCTCGGCCGGGGTAAGGACCCAGACGGCGTTCTCCAGCAGGGCGGCGCTCGCGTGCTGCACCCCGACCCTTTCGCTGCCGGCCATGGGATGGCCGCCGACGAAGCGCGCGGCCGCGAGGCGCCGGACGACCTCGGCCTTGACGCTGCCCACATCGGTCAGGATCGCCTCGGGGCCGACGAAGGGCAACAGGCTCTCGGCCAGCGGCGCGACGGCGCGGGCGGGCGGCGCTAAGACGATCAGCCCGGCTTCCATGAGCCAGTCGCCGGGATGAAGCCGGATCTCGTCGATGGCGCCCAAGCCCAGGGCGGCCTCGAGGGCGGCCGGGTCGCGGTCCAAGCCGACGACGCGCTCGGCCAAAAAGCGCTGGCGGACGCCCAAGCCGACCGAGCCACCGATCAGCCCGACGCCGGCGATGACGACGGTGTGGAAGAGGGGCGAAGGGCGCATAAGGCAGGACTGAGGGCTGAGGACTGAGGGCTGAGCAAGTCCACTAGCTCAGTCCTCAGTTCTCTTACCTCGGCACTGGATTTTCCAGCCCTTTCTTGCCGAGCGCCGTCACCACCGCGCGGAGTTGGCTCATCAGGGCGCCGAACTCCTCGTCGCTCAGTTGCTGGGCGGCGTCCGACTTGGCCTCCTCGGGCTTGGGGTGGACCTCGACGATGAGGCCGTCGGCGCCCGCGGCGGCGCTCGCCAAGGCCAAGGCCGGGACCAGGCTGCGCTTGCCGGCGGCGTGGCTCGGGTCCACCCAGACGGGCAGGTGCGTGAGCTCCTTTAGGACCGGCACCGCCGAGACGTCCAAGGTAAAGCGCGTCGAGGTCTCGAAGGTGCGGATGCCGCGCTCGCACAGGATCACGCTCTGGTTGCCCTGCGAGAGCACGTACTCGGCCGCCTGCAAGAACTCTAAGATGCTCGTGCTCATGCCGCGCTTGAAGAGCACCGGCTTGCCGGAGCGGCCGAGTTCGGCCAAGAGCGCGAAGTTCTGGGTGTTGCGGGCGCCGACCTGGAACATGTCCGCCACCCGGCCGACCGTCTCGACGAGTTCCGGCGCGGTCACCTCGGTGACGATGGGCATGCCCGTCTCTTGGCGCACCCGGCTCATGATCTCCAAGCCCTCCTCGCCCAGGCCCTGAAACGAGTAGGGGCTGGTGCGAGGCTTGAAGGCGCCGCCGCGGAGGATCCGCGCGCCGTGCCTCTGGGCGAACAGGGCCGCCGTGCGAGTCTGCTCGTAGGACTCGACGCCGCAGGGCCCAGCGGCCACCGTGAACTGGCCGTTGCCCGTCTTGACGCCGCCGATCATCACAAACGAGTCGTCGTGGCGAAACTCGCGGCTCGCCAGCTTGAAGGGCTTGGTTATCGCTACGACGGTTTCGACGCCGTGATGCGCCCGCAGCTGCTCGCGCAGGTCCTGGGTCGGCGCCGGGCCGATGGCGCCTACCAGCGTGCGCGTCTCGCCGACGCTCACGTGCGCGGCGAAGCCCCGGCTCTGCACGTCCGAGATTACCTTGTCGATGTCCTCTTGCGAGGCTCCTTTTGCCATTACGATGACCATCTTGTTCTCCCCAATCACATAAAGCTTCACTATACCTGCCGGCGGGCTGGACGACTAGCCTGAAAGGCTGGCGGGCTGGCAGGTTGGCAAAGGCGACGGGCGTCGCGTCATGGCTGGGCTGTGTTGTCGGGAATCAGGCTTGCGCTCGAGCGGGCGCCGAGGTGAAGCCCGCGTGCGCATAGCCGTCAAAGCCGTCGTCCACAAGTTCACCTCCCCTTGCCGGGGCGGTCACGGCTCGAGCTGCCGTCACAGTTGGCATATGCCCTAAAGTCTAACAAAAAGCGCGTCTCTGTCAATAGGTCAATAGGGATGCTCGGCGGCGCTGGATACCGGCTCGTCTGGCCGCTCATATGGCTCACAGCCGCGGCGCGGGCGCATGTGCAGATGCACCACGACAAGGAACGGGGCCATCCTATAGTGAGCCCATGCCCTACCCGACCGAACCCCGCGACATCCACCTTGCCATGAAGTACGGCTGGCTCGAGCGTTACCACACGCAGCAAGAGAGCCTGGAAAGCATCGTCCGCCACGCCTTTGGCAGTTTGGAGCAGGGCTACCTCGTCTACTACGGCATCCTGGAGGCCGCGGCCGAAGCGGACGTGGTGCTCCGCGAGGACGGCGAGATCGTCCCCTACCCGCGTTCCGACGACGTCCTGGGGCTCGCCAAGGCGCTCTTCAGCGAAGTCCTGGAGGCGGACGAGGCTGAGAGAGGCGAGGTCGCCGAGCGCGGCAAGCGCACCTTCGGCGACATCATCGAGACGGAGTTCCTAAACGTCGAGGACAGGGAGCGGGCGCTCTTCGCCCGCTACGGCTGGCCTTACACCGGACGACGACACCAGCAGTAGCGCTCGAGCCCTCACAGCCTGACCCGCTTGCCGCCGTCCTTGCCGCGCGCCTTGAAGATGAGCCTGACGGGCACCTCTTTGAAGCCCAGGTCCTCGCGGATGCGGTTCAACAGGTAGTTTTCGTAGGGCCGCGTCACGAACTTCTCGTTGTTGACGAAGATGATAAAGGTCGGCGGGGCGGTATCGCCCTGGGTGGCGTAGATGAGGTTTAGGCTCCTGCCCTGGAAGTTGGGGAGCCGCTGCCGCTCGGTCCACACCGACAGCCAGTTGTTGAGCTCGCTCGTGGCTACCCTGAACCTGCTGGTGTCGTAGACGCGGATGACCGCGGCGAGGAGGTCGTGCAAGCCGTAGTCGTTGAGGGCGCTGGTATAGACCCGCGGCGCGAAGTAGAGGTGGGCCAGCTTCTGGTCGAGGTCCTTCCTTACCTCTTCAAGTTTATTATCCGGCACCAGGTCCCACTTGTTGACGGCGAGCACCACCGGCTTGCCGGCCTCCAAGGCCAGGTTGGCGATGCGCAGCTCGTGGTCGCCGAGCTCACTGGGATCGACGACGAGAATCGCCACGTCGGACTTGAGCAGCGCCTCTTCCGAGCGCAGCTTGGAGTAGTACTCGACGTTCTCGCTGGGCTTGCGGCGGATGCCGGCGGTGTCCACCAGCACGAAGGAGCGCCCGGCGAAGTCGAACTGCACGTCCACGGCGTCGCGGGTGGTTCCCGGCTCGTCGGCGACGATGACGCGCTCGTTGCCGACGAGGGCGTTCAGCAGGCTCGACTTGCCGACGTTGGGCCGCCCGATGATGGCGACTTTGACCGCCTCGACCTCCGCCTCGCCCTCGTCCTCGGGCAGCCGCGCCAGGATTTCGTCCTTGAGCTCCAGGGTGCCCCGGGCGTGCTCGGCGGCGGTAAAGAGGGGCTCGCCGAAGCCCAGGCCGAACAGTTCATAGATGTGCGGCGCCTCCTCGTGACGGGGGTCGTCTACCTTGGTGGCGACGAGCAGGACGGGTTTGTCGACGGTGCGGAGCCAGTCGGCGATCTCCCAGTCGGCGGCCGTCAATTCGGCGCGGCCGTCCACGGTGAAGAGAATCAGCTCGGCGTCCTTGAGGGCGGCCTCGATGCGCGCCTTGATAGGCTCTTCCCAGGCGTCGCCCGACCACAGGCCGCCGCTGTCGAGCAGGGTGAACGTGCCGCCCTGGTCGCTCGTCACCAGGCCCTCCTTGACGTCCCTGGTGACGCCGGGTTGATCCGCGACGATGGCCTCGCGGCGCCCGACCAGGCGGTTGAAGAGGCTCGACTTGCCCACATTGGGCTTTCCTACGATGGCGACTTTAGCCAAGATGCGTTCCTTTCTCGATGCCGTAGCCGTGCGCCCAGGCGTAAGCGTCCATGCTGGGCTTGCCGGGCGGCTGGACGGTCTTGAGGAGAATGGCGCCCTCGCCCGCCGCCACCTTGACGCCTTGGGCGCTCAGCTCGAGCACCTCTCCGGGGGCGCCGCGCCCGGGCGCAGGGTGCAAGCCGCGAAGCTTGAGCGGCCCTCCCGCGACCTCGGTCCACGAGCCCGGCCAGGCGTAGACGCCGCGGAAGCGGTTGTAGATGGCCCTCGCGGACTCTCCCCAGCGGACGCGGCCGTCGTCCTTGCTGAGCAGGCGAGCGTGGCTGGCCTGGTCTTCGTCCTGAGGGATGAGGGGCAGAGTACCCGTCTCGAGCGCGTCCAAAGCCTCGAGCAGCGCTTTGGCGCCGAGCGCTGCCAGTCGCGCCGACAGCTCCGGCGCGGTCTCGCCCGCGCCGATGGCGAGCGCGCGTTGCAGCCGGATCGGCCCGGTGTCGAGGCCGGCTTCGGTCTGCATGATGGTGACGCCCGTCGCCCTTTCGCCGTCGATGAGGGCCGCCTGGATGGGCGCGGCGCCGCGGTACTTGGGCAGCAGGCTGGCGTGGACGTTCAAGAAGCCGTGCCGGGGAATGCTCAGCAGGCTCCGCGGCAGGATCTTGCCGTAGGCGGCGGTGACGGCGGCGTCGAGCTCAGCGTCTTGCAAGAGCGCGCGAAAGGCTTCGCTGCCTCGCAGCCTGGCGGGTTGCTCGAGCTTCAGCCCCAGCTCCCGGGCCCGCCGCGCCACCGGCGGCGCGGTCAGCCTCATGCCGCGGCCGGCGGCCTTGTCGGGCTGGGCCACCACCAGGGCGAGCTGGTGCTGCTCGTTGAGCGCGGCCAGGACCGGCAGGCCGAAGTCGGGCGAGGCGAAGAGGGCGAGGCGCATACGGCTCTAACCCTGGACGGCGCGGGGCTCGCGCTTCAGTTCCTTGAGCAGCGCCTTGGCCTCGCGCTGCATCTCGGCGAGCGCCTGGCGGTGCTCGTCCATAAAGGCGCGGCGCGCCCCCTCGTCCAGCCAGTCGATAAAGAGAACCCCGTCCAGGTGGTCGTATTCGTGCTGGATGACGTGGGCGAAGTGGCCCTCGGTAGTCAGGGTGTGGGGCCGGCCGCCTAAGTCCTGGTAGTCGACGCGCAGCTTCCGGTCGCGGCGCATCTCCTCGACGAAGAGGCCGGGCAGGCTGAGGCAGCCGTCGCGGCCGTACTGGCTGCCGCTCAGGTCACGGAGCTCGGGGTTGACCATCACGTGCTCGGCGACGACGCCCCAGTGCCGGCGCTTCTCCTCGGGACTCATGCGCTCGAGGTCTCGTTCCTCTTCCTCGCTGGTATCGACAGCCTCAGCGCCCTCGGCCCTGTCGTCGTGAGGGTCGTCGTGAGGGTCGTCGTGAGGGCCGAACTCGAGCGCGAGAAAGACGCGCAGGCTCTCGCCCACCTGCGGCGCGGCGATGCCCACGCCGTTATAGGCGTACATGGTCTCGCGCATGTCCTTCACCAGGCTGTCGAGCTCCTCGTCGAAGCGGGTCACGGGCTTGGCGGCCTTGCGCAAGACGGGGTCGCCGTAGTACCTTATCGGTCGAATCACAACTCCTCCTACCCCTTTATACCGGAAGCGGAGGGCGGCGATTTGCCCCTGCTTTACCGGCCGGACGCCACTCGCCGGCTTTGGCCTGGCGTGGCCGTCATTCCGGCCGTCATTCCGGCGGGGTGTCACCAGCCGGGGGGTCGCCAGCAGGCGTGACGCCTGCCGGGCTGTTCTGAGCCGCCTCGTTCGCCTCCGGGTCCATGAGCGAGACCTCGGCGCTGAGGCTTTCCAGGGCGACCACGCCCTCGGGCAGGACCGGCGAGAGCGTGACCTGGTATACGCCGGCTACGGCGGGCATGTCGGCCTGCACCGCGACGCTCTCGAGCGGCAAGACGGCCTCGCGCGGACCCGCCACCAGCAGGCTGTCCTGGCTCAGCGTCACCTCGCCGACGCTAAGCGGCGCCGGGGCCAGCGGCTCGAAGTCCACGGGCAGACGGCGGCTGTAGAGAAGCGTCTCGTGCTCGCTCAAGACCACCACCTCTTCCGGCGTGATGCGCAAGTCCGGCACCGGCAGGTCGTCGCCGTCCACGGCGAAGAGACCGTTGACGACGGCAGACCCATCCTCGCCGAGCTCGCCGAGCAGCGCCGTCACGTAGCTCACCCGGGCGACCTGCGACTCCTGGCCGCTCACCACAACCTCGTCGGGCTGGCTGCTCAGCCGCCAGCCGTCGCTGCCGCGGCCCACGCCCAGGACCGACAGGCGCAGCGGCACCGTGCGCGAGCCCAAGGCCTCGGTGATGCCGATAATGCGGCCCGGCGTCACCTCCTCGACCTCGACGTCCTGCGGCGCGATGACGCGCACCACCACGTCGAACTCGGCGCTGACCTCGCGCAGGTCGATAAAGGCGTCGAAGTACTCGGGCCTCAGCCTCTCGACGGTGTCGCTCAGACCCGAGACGATGACGATGACATTCGCGGGTACGCCCCGCGCCACCCGCTCGGGGCCCAGCCCGGTGATCGACAGCGGCACCTCGAGGGCGCGCTGCGCCACGGCGCGCTGCTCGGACTCGATGGCGGACCAGATGAGCAGCGCCACCAGGAAAAAGACCATGAATTGAAACCAGGCCAGCCCCCAGCGTCCCAGCCTCACGTTCCCAACCTCATGTGCCGTAGACCTTTCTGAGCGCCTTGGTCACGTCGGCGGGGGCGATGTCGCTCTTCAGGGCGCCGTTTTGGGCCAGGCTCACCGTGCCCCGCTCCTCGCTCACTACGATGATGAGCGCGTCGCTGGCCTCGGCCAGGCCCAGGGCCGCCCGGTGCCGGGTGCCGTGCTTGACCGACCAGCCGTCGTGCTTGTCGGAGAGGGGAAAGATGGCCCCGGCGTGGGTGATGACGTCGCCCTTGATGATGACCGCGCCGTCGTGCAGGGGACCGTAGGAGGCGAAGATGGTCTGGAGGAGCGCCGAGGAGACCGGCGAGCCCAGCGCCGTGCCGACCCGGCCGTACTCGGCCAGCGGCGTCTGCCGCTCGACGGCGATGATGGCGCCCTGACGCTGGGTGGCGAGCTCGCGCACCGCCGCCATGATCTCCTGGACAGGGTCGCTGCCGCTGCTGTGGGCGATGCGGCCTCGGCCCACGCGCTCCAGGGCGGCCCGCAGCTCGGGCTGGAAGACGATGATGATGGCCAGCAGGCTGACGGGCGCCAGGTTGGCGAAGATCCAGGCGGTGGCGGTGAGCCGCAGTTGCGCGGCGATAAACCACAGCGCGCCCAGCGCGGTCATGCCCAAAAAGACGTTCCAGGCCCTCGAGCCGATGAGCAAGCGGTAGGCCCCGAAGAGCATCAGCGCGATGACGGTGACGTCGAGGAGGTTGAGGAGGCGAAAGTTGTCGAAAAGCGCGGGCAATTTAGGCTCCTGCCAAAAGGGCTGACGAAAGGGCTGATGACGTGTCGGGCACGCCTTTCGCGCGGTGCCTCAACGATAACACGGCCTCCGGCCCAGCTAAGCCTCCTCCGCCGGGCCCAGCGTGGCGAGCGCCCGCTCCTCGACGGGGATGCGCATGGCCATCACCAGGGCGTTGAGGGCGGTGACCAGCGCGGCCGTCAGGTAGAGGCCGAAGGTGAGCGGGGCCAGGGCGAGCTCGAGCGTCACGATCAGGTAGTTGGGGTGCTTGAGAAAGCGAAACGGCCCCTCGCGGACGAGCCTGGCGCCGGGCACGACCAGCACCCGGGTGTTCCAGTAGGGGCCGAGCGAGCGGATCACCCAGTAGCGCGCGACCTGAAGCGCGAGCCACAGCGCGAAGGTCAGCGGCGCAAAGGCCGGGAACCCGCGCGGGCCAAAGAACGCCTCGAGGACCATGCCGAGCAGCCACAGCCCGTGCAGCGCGACGATCAGGGGGTAGTGCCCGGCGCCGTACTCGACCGCGCCCCAGGCCCGCACCCGCCGCTCGTTGCGCCCGGCCAGCCTGAGCTCGAGGAGGCGCTGAACGGCGATAAAGAGGACAAAGAGAGCGAAGAGGGCAGGGTAGCTCATGGGGGCGCGGTCCTCATCTTCTCATGAGACCATTCATGCAGATGAGATTGGCTAAGCGGCTTTAAGTTATACCAATTGCCTTGCGAAGTACCACAAACCGAATGCGTCCAAGGGTATGCGCTCACGCGCACTTATCAAGCGTCGCTTTTGCGCTTGATAAGGCACTTGGTATTACCAGCGAAACAGCACCTGCTCGGCGCTGAAGCCCGGACCCAGGGCGAAGAGGGTGCCGGGTGCGCCCGTGGGCGCGGTCGCTTGCAAGAAGCGCTCCAGGACAAAGAGCACCGTCGGGCTCGACATGTTGCCGTAGTCGCGTAAGACCTCGCGGGCGCTGTCCAGGCTACCCGCTTCCAGGTCCAGACAGCGCTCGTAGGCGTCCAGCACCTTGGGCCCGCCGGGGTGGACGACGAAGTGCTCGAGGTCAGCTAGCCCCAGGCCGCTCTCCGCCAGAGCCTCGCGCATGGTGGGGCCCAGGTTCTCCTGCACGAAGCTGGGGATGTCGCGCGAGAAGCGCACCTTGAGCCCGCCCTCGACCACGTCCCAGCCCATGATGTCGTCGCTGGCGTCGAACAGGCGGCTGCTGCTGCTCAGCAGTTCGGGGCCCTGGCCCTCAGCGCCGGGGCCGACCAGCACGGCCGCCGCGCCGTCGGCGAAGAGGCCGCTGCCGACCAGGTTGGACTTGGACTTGTCGCCGCGGATGAAGGTCACGGAGCACAGCTCGACCGCGACCAGCAACACGGACTTGCCGGGCAGGGCGCGGGCGAGGTCGGCGGCCCGCGCCAGCCCGGCCGCGCCGCCCGCGCAGCCGAGACC
>JALZLY010000236.1 GCA_030858465.1 Deinococcota bacterium | reverse complement strand
CCCTGGCCGGTGATGGCGCGGTGAGGTTGAGCTGGACGGCCGCGGATGACACGGACGTAACGGGCGCCCGTGTCTACAGCCGCGCGGGGGGCGAGGGCGACTTCAGCCAGCTCAACTTCGCGCCGCTACCGGCATCACAAACCTCCTACACCGTCCAAAACCTAAGCAACAGCACGTTCTATGACTTCAAAGTGGTCACCGTTGACGGTGCGGGCCGAGAGTCGGTCGACGCGCCTACGGTCAGCGCCACGCCGAGCGCCGATAACACCGCCACAGTGACCTTCACCGTCGACGCGCGCTCGCAGGGCGCGGGCACCTTGCAACTGCGCCGCTTCGATACCGGCAGCGAAATTCGTCATCCCATGACCGCGACCGGCGAGCAGGGTATTTGGGAGCTCGAGCTCGAGCTGCCTCTCCTGCGCGAGATCGCCTTCAAGTTCGGCAACGCCGCTACTAACGCCAAGAACTCGGGGTATGAAGGTGATAACCAGCCCGACCGCAGGCTCTTTATCGACAAGAGTGAGATGACGTACAGCGGCGTCTACGACTTCATCACCGTCGGCGTACCCAGCGCGGTGGTCACCGGAACGGTGCGCTCCGGCGGCAGCGGGCTCAAAGGCGCCACGGTGAACTCGACATTGGAGGCTCGCTATTACTACGCCCTCACCTTCCACGACGGCTCCTATTACCTGCCCCTGCCAAGCGGGACGAGCACCACCTTGACGGCGAGCGCGCCCGGCTATGGCCAAGACGGCCCCAGGAACGTGAGCGCGGGTGACGCAGGCATCGACTTCACGCTTACCGCGACCACGAAGTACAGGATTGACGGTGATCTTTCAGGCTGGACACCCAAAGCGATACTCTCGAGCTCAGGGACGAGCTTGTGGGGCGGTGACAACGACTTCCAAGAGTTGCTGGTGGATTGGGACGACGCTTACCTCTATCTCGGCTATCGCTACCGCACCTGGGGCAATTCGGCGATCATCTACATGGATAGCGGCTCAGGCGGCAGCACGACGCCACGTCAGTTCAACGCCTGGCCGCGCCGGGCGGATTTCGCCACGCCTGTCAACTTCTTTTTGGCGCAGTATGAAGGCGGTTCGGCTCAGTTCTGGCAAGTAGGCGCATCGAACAGTGTAACCTCGGTTTCCGGTAGCGCCTTTGAAAAGGCCACGGCAGGAAGCTTCCCGGCGTTCACAACCGAGTTCGCCATTCCCTGGACGACGCTCGGCTACAGCAGCCGCCCCAATACGACGCTCAACTTCTACGCTGGCATCTTTGGTGGGGACCACTACGGCGCGGGCGACATTGCTCCCAACCCCAACTCCACGCCTTCCGGGAACAACAGCATTAACCAGGGTGATTCGAATAACGCCATTTTCAACGCGCCCTTTTCGGTCACCGTCACCGAATAGCTTCAGCAAACCTGTGCCATGAAGGGCGGAGAGAACTCCGCCCTTCTTTTCCGCGTGCTCCTGTTTGTCGTGCTCCTACTTGCCGCCGATCGCCAGCTCCTTCACCCGCACGCTCGGCGCCCCCGAGCCGCCTAGCGAAAACTTGAGGTCGCCCGCCACGGCCTCGACGCTCCCCAGCAGGTCCAAGATGTTGCCGGCCACGGTGAAGACCTCGAGCGGATGGGCCCGCTTGCCCTCCTCTATCCAAAAACCCTCGGCCTGGAGGCTGAAGTCGCCGGTGACGGGGTTGGCCCCGGCGTGCTGACCCTGGACGCCGGTGAGCAGGAGGCCGTCGCCCAAGCTGGCCAGGAGCATGTCCAGGTCGCCCTCGCCGGGTTCCATGAAGAGGTTGCTGGGCGCCATGCCGACCGTGCTCTTGTAGGAGCCGCGCGCGGCGTGGCCGGTGGACGCTACGCCGTCCTTGGCGGCGGTCTCGGTGTTGTGCATAAAGGCCTTGAGCGCGCCCGCCTCGATGAGGACGAGCCGGCTCGAGGGGTAGCCCTCGGCGTCGAAGGGCCTGGACGCCATGCCCCCCTTCAGGGTGGCGTCGTCGACCAGCGTGACGAGCGGGCTGCCGATGGCCTCGCCCAACCTGCCCTCGAGCGGGCTCTTGCCCTCCTGGACCATCTTGGCGCTGAACATGCCCGCGAAGGTCGCCACAAAGTCCGCCATGCACTCGCGCTCGATGACGGCCCGGTAGTGGCCGCTGGGCGCGCTCCGGCCGCCCAGGAGCGCGGTCGAGCGCTCGACCGCGCTGAGGGCGGTGCGGGTGGGGTCGAGCTGCTCGAACTCGCGGCTGAACTGCCAGTCGCTCTTCATCTTGTTCTGGCCGTTCTCGCTGACCAGCGGGGCGAGGTAGTGAACGGCGTAGTTGGCCCGGTAGGCGCGGTCAAGGCCTTCGCTGTTGGCGACGGCGACCTCGCTGTCGCCGTCCTGGTAGACCGCATAGGGCACGGTTCTGACACGCGGGTCGGCCTCCCTGGCGGCCCTTTCGAGTTCCAGGGCCACCCCCACCTTGCGGTCCACGCTGACGCCGGAGAGCCCTTCGCCGTAGAGGTCGCCGATGTGCGGACCTTCCGGCCAGGCGCCGAGGACGGCGTGCGCCTCGGGCTGGGTGAGTTCGGCGTTCTCGAGCGCGCTCGCAAGAGCCCGCTCGAGCGCCCTCTCCGAGAGGTTTTCAGTATAGGCGTAGCCCCAGGAGCCGCCGACCAGGGCGCGCAGGCCGAGGCCGACCTTGTCGGCGAGTTTGAACTCGTCCACCTCGCCGCCATAGGCCTTGGCCGAGGTGCTGGTGCCTCGCTGGGCGAAGACCTCGAGCTTCGCCCCTCGTTCCGCGGCCTTTGCCAGCAGGTAGCCCCTCGCCTCGGCGAGGGTTCCGCGATCATTCATGCGCGGCCTCCCACGGTGATCTGGCTGACTAAGATGTGCGGCTGGCCCACGTCGGTCGGGATGCTGCCCGAGACCGAGCCGCACATGCCCTGGGCGCGCTCCAAGTCGCCGGCCACCGCGACGATGTTCTTCAAGTCGGCGGCGCCGTTGCCGACCAGGGCCGCGCCTCGCACCGGCTCGGCGACCATACCGTTTCTGATCATGTAGCCCTCGTTGACCGTGAAGTTGTAGTCGCCGGTGCCGGGCGTGACCGAGCCGCCGCCCATCGTCTTGGCGTAGAGGCCAAAGGAGACGTCCCTGATGAGCGCCTCGGGGGTACTCTCGCCCGCCAGGATGAAGGTGTTGCGCATCCGCGAAGCGGGCGCGAAGGTGTAGTCCTGGCGGCGGCCCGAGCCGGTGCGGCGGTAACCCGTCTGCAAGGCGCCGACGTGGTCCACCAGGTAAGAGGTCAAGATGCCCTTGTCGATGAGCAGGGTGCGCTCGCTGCTCGTGCCCTCGTCGTCGATGTTCAAGGAGCCCCAGGCGCCGGGGATGGTGCCGTCGTCGACCGCCGAGACCACCGGGTTGGCGATCGGCTGGCCCAGCTTGCCTTCAAAGACGCTGGCCTTTTTGGCGACGGCGGTGGTTTCAAGAATGTGCCCGCAGGCCTCGTGGAAGATGACCCCGCCAAAGGCGTTGCCGATGACTACCGGCATGGTCTTGGCGGGGGCGTAGCCCGCCTTGACCATGGCGCTTGCGATGCGGGCGGCCTCACGACCCGCCCGCTCCGGGGTGTCGTCCTCGAAGAACTCGAGCCCCAGGCCCGCGCCCGGTCCACTCGAGCCGGTGGCGCGCTCGCCGCCGTCCTCGGCGATGGCGGTGACGAAAAGGCGCGACCTGACCCGCTCGTCCTCCGCCCAGTCGCCGCCCGTGTTGGCAATCAGCAGCCGCTGCGCGTAATCGGCGTAGCGCACATCGACGGTCTTGACCAGACCCTGGCCCGCCGCCGCGGCGTGGGCGCGCTGCGCGACCTCGAGTTTGGCCCTTTTCGCCGTCTCCAGTGGGTGCGCGCGCACCGTCCAGAGCCGCTTCACGTCCCTTTCGCGCAGATCCAGCCTTTCGCGCAGATCCAGGCCACCCGCGCCGCGCGCGTCGGTGACGCCGGCGCGGCCTCGGGCTCTGGCGACCGCCTCGGCGACCTTGTGCAGGCCCTCCCTCGACACGTCGTTGGTATAGGCGTAGACGACCTTGCTGCCATAGAGCGCGCGGATGCCCGCGCCGTATTCGTTGCCGCTGCCCGCGTCCTTGACCTCGCCGTTCAGGAGCCGCAGCGAGGTGGTCACCGTATCCTCCATAAAGAGGTCCGCCCAGTCGGCGCCGCCGCTCCGCGCGGTGTTGAGCGCCTCCGTCACCATGTCCCTATCCAGCATCCTTACCTCCTTTATCTGTCTCGGTAGCTGTAGCCTACCAATAGTCTACCAAGCCGCCGGCGTTTGTTTTCGAAGAGGCCGAGTACACCGGGGACCAGGCACCCGGTGAGAGAGCCCAGAGAAAAAGAGCCCAGAGAAAAAGAGAACGCCGGTGCTGTAGCACCGGCGTTCTCGATACGGCTAGGAAAGGGGCCGGCTCAGTTCGCGCCTGCTATCTCGATATCGCCCCTCATGTCGGGGTGGACGGTGCAGTAGTAGACCGCCAACTGGTCGGCGAGTTCCTGGGTCAGGGTGAAGCTGACCTCGCCTACGTCGTCTTGCCAGTTGACCTCTTGGTCGTCCTCGAACTCACCTTCTATGTTGCCCTGGGCAAGCAAGAAGGTGTTGTCCTCGGCGCGGAAGTCGAGCGGGTGCTCGGCACCGCCCTCGTTGACGATGCGGTAGCGCGTCCCGACGCTGAGCGTAAGGGTCGGGTTCTCCTGACCCTCTTCGGCCACGGTTTCACCCTCGGCCGAGGTCAGGACCCAAGCATCGTCGCCGACGTTATCGAGCGTGATGGTAACCTCGCCCTCTTCAGCCGGAGCGGCGGCCGTCTCGGTTTCCTCGGTTTCGGTCTCTTCCGTCTCGGTTTCCTCGGTTTCGGTCTCCTCAGGTTCCGTGGGTTCGGTTTCCTCGGTTTCCGTCTCTTCCTCCGGAGTCACCTCTTCGGGCTCTTCCTCGGGCTCCTCCTCCGTAGGCGTGGTGGCGGGCGCGATCGGCGTGGCGGTGGGGGTGGTCGGCTCCGCCTGCTGGGTAGGCGGTGTGGTAGCGGGGTCCGCCGGCGTAGTCGCCGGGTCGGTGGGCGCTACCGGGTCGGTGGCCGGGGGGGCTGCGGGTGTGGCCGGATCGGTGACGGCGGGATCGGTCACCGCAGGGTCAGTAACCGCGGGATCCGCGGGCGCGGTGGTCGTGGGGGCCGGCTCCGTCGTCGTCGGCTGGGCGGGTTCTTGTGGGCCGCAGGCTACGACCAGGGCTCCAAACACCAGGCTGACGAGGAGCAGTTGGAGCGAGCGACTGAGGGATCTAGGCTTTTGCATGGTCATTCTCCTTCTATGATTCTGCACTAACTTCTATGATTCTGCACTAAGATGTCGAGAAGGCCGGGCTGGACTTCGGTGACTTCACCCCGCAATCTAAAGCGGTGAGGCGCTAAAGACTAGAGTCTAGGCTAAACTGTTCCAGGTCGATTCAGGCTGAGCCTTACCATGAGCCTTACCATAGGTCTCGAGCCCTACCCGAGGTAGTTGGGATTGCCGCTTGAGCGGCTCCCCGCATTTGGCCGGAGGACCTTTCAAGACGACCTATCAAAGAGCGCCGCGACCTCGAGGCGAAACGCCGGCAACACCGACACCCGCGCCTCATCTCCCGGCTGATAGACCCTGAACCCCTCCGCGTCCCAGCTCAGAAGCTCTTGCGCTTCGGGGTCGAGCACCCAATACACCACGCCATAGCGCGCGTAGAGCTTGCGCTTGGTCTCGAGGTCGTAGTCGCGGGTGGACGGCGAGAGCACCTCGATCACCCAGTCGGGCGGCCCCACGACCCTCTGCTCGGCAATGCGCGCCCTGCCCTCGGCGGCGACAAGGAGCACGTCGGGCTGCACGCTCTCGTGTTCGTCGAAGACGACCTCGGTCGGCGCTATAAAGACGGTGCCGACGGGATTGTCCCGCAAATGGACCCAGATGAGGCCGTGAAGCTCGCCGACGAGGCGTTGATGGCGGGTATTGGGCGCTGCGGTCACGTAGAGTTCTCCCCCGATGAGCTCGCGCCGTTTCCCGTCCTCGGGAAAATTCGTCAGGTCGCGGTAGCTGAAGGGTTCTCTTTTGATGGCCAGGGACACGGGGCCTCCTCTCCTGCGCTGCGGACGAGCCGGTCTGCTTTGGGCTGCCGGTCTGCTTTAAGCTGATTGTAGCAGATGCGCCCCGGATGAAATGCGCGGGCGACATCGGAAGGAGAGACGGATGAACATCAAAGGGCTCGAGAGCTTCATCTTCGACAAGATGACCGAAAGCCGCCTGCCCGGCCTCAGCCTGGCCCTGGTCGAGGGCGGCGAAGTCGTCTATAGCCGGGGCTTCGGCCAGCGCGACCTCGAGCGGGGGCTGCCCGCCACGCCGGAGACGCTCTACAGCGTCGGCAGCGTGACCAAGTCGGTGACCGCCTTGGCGGTCTTGCAACTGGCCGAGCGCGGCCTGCTCGACCTCCAGGATCCGGTCGCGCGCTTTTTGCCCTTCGAGATAAAGCCGCTGGGGGAGACGGTCAGGCTCGAGCACCTCTTGACCCACAGCCTGGGCATCCCGGCGCTGGCCTACTCCGAGGCGGTCATCCGCCACGCCCACGGCAGCGGTGGCCGGGCCCTGCCGCTGGCCGGCCCCGAGGACATCCTCACCTTTATGGCGGAGGCCGAGAGTTGGGTGGAGACGGCGCCGGGCCAAGGCTGGTTCTACTCGAACGAAGGCTACGCCATGCTGGGCGCCGTCATTCAAAAGGTCTCCGGCCGGCCCTACGGCGCCTACATCAGAGACGAGATCCTCTTGCCGCTCGGCATGACGCGCAGCCTCTTCGCACGTGACGAGGTCGAGAGGGACGCGGACGTGGCCGTGCCCTACCTCCTGCCCCAGGATGGCCGGCCCGAGCCGGGGCGCTACCTCTACCGGACGATCCGCAGCGAAGGCGGCCTCATCTCCAACGTGCTGGACTTGAGCCACTACCTGACGATGTTTCTGGAGGGCGGCAAGGGCGTCGTGGCGGCGGCCTCGCTCGAGGCGATGACGACACCCCGGCTGCCCATGCCCTACCGCACCGCCCCCGACCTCTTCGGCGAGACGGCCGCGCCCAGAGCCGCACTTCACTACGGCTACGGTTTGCACATAGACCCCGACTTCTATGGCGAGACGCTCATCGGCCACGGCGGCAGCGTCCTGGTGGCGACGGCTCACCTGGCCTTCATGCCGCGGAGGGGGCTGGGCGTGGCGCTCTTGGCGAACGGCAGCGGCTATCCGCTCGCCCAGATGGCCGAGGTAGCCCTGGCCATGATGCTGGGCGAGGAGCCCGGCGAGCTCCCCTTCATGCAAGTGGAGCGCGCGCTCGAGCCTCTCACCGGCCACTACCGGACCTACAAGGGCACGCTCCAGGCGACGGTGAGGCGGCGGGGGGACTTTCTCGAGCTCGAGCTCCACGACCGCGCCCAGCCGCAGACCGTCATCCTGGTCCCCGAGGAGCTGGACGAGTCGGCGCCCAGCTTCGTCACCTTTGCCGGTGGCCGTCGCCTGGCGGTCGCTTTTCGCCGTCGGGAGAACGGCGTCGAGCTCGTCTTTGAACGTTACAAGCTGCGGCGCAGCTAGTCGCCGGTCGCCTTGGTGACCTTGTCCGCCGGCTTGGCTCTCAGGTCCGGCAGCTTCCAGAGGATGAGCAGGGTGGTCAGGAAAAACATGGCGCTAGCGAAGGCGAAGGTGCTGCGCAAGCCGAAGAGCAAGGCCGCGCTCGCGCCCAACAGCGGCGCTACGGCTCTGGCGCCGGCCACCACCGAGTTGTCGAGGCCGAAGACGGCGCCCGCCTCGCCGGGCCTGGTGTAGTGGTTTAAGAGCGCGCTCAAAGACGGCAGGATGCCGCCGACGGCCGCCCCGGCCAGCGCCTGGAGGGCGAGCAGTTGCCAGACGCTGGCGACAAAGGCCTGCGGCAGGTAACAGAGCGCCGCGGCCAGGGTGCAGCCCGCGAGGATGCGCTTGTGGCCTACGGTGTCGCCGAGGCGGCCAAGGTAGATAGCGCTCAGGGTGCCGGCGGCGCCCGCTAGGCCGATGGTGAGCCCGGTGAGGGTGCCCACCCGCTCCGAACCCACCAACAGCGCCGCGATAAAGAGCGGGAGGATCGGCACGAGCATGAGCCGGCCCAGCCAGGCCGCGAAGCGGACGGTGAAGGTGATGCCCACACCGGGCGTGGCGAGCACCTGCCGCCACTCGAGCACAAAGCCCTTTCGCTCCTCTCGGGTCTTGGGCGTGAAGGTCTCCTGGACTCCCAGCCAGACGATCACCCCGGCGATGAAGAGCAAGACGGCGG
>JALZLY010000235.1 GCA_030858465.1 Deinococcota bacterium | reverse complement strand
CCTCGAGCTCGCCCGCGCGGGCGGCTTGCGCCTCGCGCTCGCCCGCAAGCGTCACCTGCGTCTCGGTGAGCAAGGCGTCGAGCGCGGCGAGACGCTCGTCGCGGTCGACGAGTTCGGCGCTTAAGATGTCGATGTTCTCCTGGTCGCCCAAGAGCGCCTCTATCTGCGCCTCGCTGCTCTGCAGCGCCTGCTCGAGCTCGGCTACGCGCCCGCCCTGCTCGGCCGACTGCCGCCGGAGTTCGGCCAACTCGGCGCGCTCCCGGTCGATGGCGGGTTGCCTTTCGCGCTGGACGCGGCTGTCCTCCTCGAGTTCCGCCAAGCGCGCCCTGGCCTCCTCGAGCTCGGCTTGCAGGCGCGCGTTTTCGCTCAGCAGGGCCTCATTTTGGGCGCCGAGGTCCCTCTCGCGCTGGCTGGGCCCGCAGGCCACCAGGCTCACTAAGAGCAAGGCCAGGCCGAGCCTTTTGAGCGTCCTTTGCATCGGTCTTTCTCCTATCCCTAAACCTCCCGCGCTGAAAGCTCGAGCAGGCAGCATAAATCAGTCTACAATCTGCACATGAGCCGTTTCCCTCATGGGGCACAGGCCCACGAGACCCGGTAGAATGCCCGTAGATAAGTAGGGCGGTGAGACGACGAAGCCAAGGAAGGATTCAAGAATCAAGAATCAAGAATCAAGAATGAGGTGAAGGATGCAACGACTGAGATACCACAGCTACGACGGCAGCTACTGGGGTGAGGCGGAAGGCGGCAAGGTCTTCCAGCTCAGCCACATGATGGGCCGGCGCACCGGCGTGAGCCTGATGCTCTCGGACGCTACCCTGCTGCCGCCCTGCGAGCCGCGCTCGATCGTCTGCGTCGGCAAGAACTACGCCAGGCACATCAGCGAGATGGGCGGCGACGCGGCGAACCCGCCCCAGGAGCCGGGTCTCTTTCTAAAGGCGCTCAACACCCTCTCGGGTCCCGGCGACCCCATTCCCTACCCGTCGTGGACGAACGAGCTGCACTTTGAAGGTGAACTGGCCGTGGTCATCGCCCGGACGGTGCGACGGGTAGACCCCGAGGAGGCGCTCGACTACGTGCTCGGTTACACCTGCGCCTGCGACGTGACCGCGCGCGACAAGCAGCGGGGCGACCTGCAGTGGACCCGCGGCAAGTCCGCCGACGGCTTCTGCCCCTTGGGTCCCTGGCTCGAGACCGACTTAGACCCCGGTCATTTGAGCGTGCAGACGCGCATAAACGGCGAGCTGAGGCAAGACGGCAACACCGCGGAGCTGATCTTTCCGGTGCCGGTGATCCTCTCCTACATCTCCCAGTTCATGACGCTTCATCCCGGCGACGTGGTCCTCACCGGCACGCCCGACGGGGTGGGGCCGCTCAACGTCGGCGACCTCGTCGAGGTGACGGTCGAGGGCGTCGGCACGCTGACGAATACGGTCGAAGCAGGATAAGCCCAGCCCGGCGACGGACGCGCCAGGAGGAGGGCGGAAACGAGTCGGCTCCCATCTTGACATTCCCGGTGGCCGGGAGTAGGCTGGGCCCTATCATCTTATGATAAGACCCAAGGCGCCCTTGCAGCGCGTCAAGCGCAGGAACCCGAGGGACGAAATCGCCACTCGGCCGCGCGACTACATCTTTGTCTTTAGGGAAGCGCTCCCTCCCGGTCACCTGCCGGGCGAGCAGGAGTTCTGCGACCTTTTCGGCGCGAGCCGCGTCAGCGTGCGGGAGGGTTTGAGGCTCCTCGAGGCGCGGGTGGCGGCGGTCAGCGAGCACATCCAGGGTTTTTACGCGTCGCTGTTTGCAGACGCAGCGGTGGTCACGGACCCTGGGGAGGCGGGCGTGATGCTTGAGGGGCTACATGCTTGAAGGGCCACGGCTGCGGCGCGGGCTCGAGCCGGGCTGGTTGGCGCGCCTCGGGACCGGACACAAAGGAACTCTGGCAAGGGCGCTCACCCTGGTCGAGAACCGCCAGTTGCCGGCCCTGGCCTGGGTCCAAGATATCGCGCCACGGTTGGGCCGGGCCTATGTTATCGGTGTTACCGGCTGGCCCGGGGTCGGCAAGAGCACCCTGACCGCCGGGCTCATCGGCGAGCTGCGGCGGCGGGAGCTCGGCGTGGCGGTCCTGGCCATAGACCCCTCGAGCGAGCGCAGCGGCGGCGCCGTCCTGGGCGATCGCGTCCGCATGCTGGCGCACGGGGAGGATCCCGGCGTCTTCATCCGCAGCCTGGCTTCGCGGGGCTCGAAAGGCGGCATGGCGGCCTGCACTCTGGAGGCGGTCGATCTGCTCGACATCGCGGGCTATGGCGTCATCTTGGTCGAAACGGTCGGCGCCGGCCAGACCCAGACCGAAGTCCTCGACCTCGCCGACGCCGTGGTCTTGGTGACGGCGCCGGGCCTCGGCGACGATATCCAGGCCATCAAGGGCGGCATCCTGGAGATTCCCGACGTCATCGTGGTCAACCAGGCGGACCGTCCCGGCGCCGAGCGGACCAAGGCGACCTTGCGCTGGCTGGCCCAGGGCGACAGCGAGCGCAGGGGGCGGGTGCAGGTACTGACGACGGTGGCGACCGAGGGCAAGGGTGTGGCGGCGCTCTGGGAGAGCCTCGAGACGCTCAAGCAGGAGCAAGCCGCAGGGGAGGGCCAGAAGAGAAGGGCACGGCGTCAGCGGCGCCGGGTGTTTTCGCTGCTCGAACAGCTGTGGGGCGAGGCGCTCAAGCAGACGGTAGAAGGCGATGACGGCTTGCGGCGACGCCTCGAGGCGGCAGGCGGCGAGGACCCTTACGACCTCGCGCTCGAGCTGGCCCGGGCCGCGGGTCGCCGCTTGACCCTGAAGAGCGAACCCTGAAGAGCGAAGAGGAGGCAGACGATGGCCGAAGATAAGACGCCGGATAAGACACCGTCCGTATGGCGCACGCGCCAGGCGCAGTGGCGCGAGGAGGTCTACGAACCCTTCGTGAGGAGGGGCTCCGAGCGGCGAGAAGTCTTCGCGACGGTTTCCGGATTGCCGCTCGAGCCTGTCTACACGCCTCGCAAGAGCGAGAAGGAGACGCTTGCGGCGCTCGGCTTCCCCGGTGAATACCCCTACACCCGCGGCGTCTACCCGAGCATGTACCGGGGCCGCGAGTGGACGAGGCGGCAGATCGCCGGCTTCGGCACCGCCCCCGCCACCAACGAGCGCTATCACTTTCTCCTGAGGCAGGGCCAGACGGGTCTGTCGACCGACTTCGACCACCCCACCCTGACGGGCTACTCCTCGACAGACCCCTTGGCCGAGGGCGAGGTGGGCCGCGTCGGCGTCGCTATCGACACCGTGCAGGACATGGACGACCTCTACGCGGGCATCGACATCAACAAAATCAGCTCGTCCTTTACCATCAATCACCCGGCCTGCGTGCTCCTGCCCATGTACATCGCCGTCGCCCAAGGGCGCGGCATCGCGGCCAAGACGCTGCGGGGCACGGTACAAAACGACGCCTTGAAGGAGTTCTACGGCCAGAAGACCTTCGCCCTGCCGCCCGAACCGTCGGTGCGCCTGGCGATCGACATCGTCGAGTACTGCAGCAAGGAGCTCCCCCACTGGAACGCCATCAACGTCTCGGGCTACCACAGCCGCGAGGCGGGCTCGACGGCGGTGCAGGAGGTGGCCTTTACCCTCGCGCAGGGTCTGGCCTACGCCGAGGCCTTGCAGGCGCGCGGCCTCGACCTGAACGTGGTCCTGCGCAACATCTCCTTTTTCTTCGGCTGCCATATGGATTTCTTCGAGGAGGCCGCCAAGATGCGTGCCGCGAGGCGCCTCTGGGCGCGCCTGTTGCGGCAGGACTTTGCGATTACCGGGGGCAAGGCGCCGCTCTTGCGCTTTCACACCCAGACGCTCGGCTCGACCTTGGCGCGCAACGAGCCGCGCAACAACATCGTGAGAGGGACCCTGCAGGCCCTGGCCTCGGTCCTGGGCGGCACCCAGTCGCTGCACATCAGCGGCTACGACGAGGCTTACGACATCCCTTCCGAAGATGCCATGAAGATGGCGCTCAGAACCCAAAAGATCATCGCCGAGGAGTCCGGGGTGGCAAGCATTATCGACCCCTTGGGCGGTTCCTACCTGGTCGAGAGCCTCACCGACGAGATCGACGACGGGGCGATGGACTACCTGGATCGCATCAAGGAGATGGGCGAGGGCAGCTTTTTACGCGGCATGTTCGCGGGCATCGACAGCGGCTTCTTCGAGAGCGAGATCGTCGACGCGTCCATGGACTACTACCATCGCCTCGAGAGTAAGGACCTCATCTGGGTCGGTGAGAACGACCTCGCTGAAAAGCCGCCTTTGGACGAGAGCCTCGAGCTCTTTCAGTTCGAGGAACGCTTCGAGGACGAGCAGGTCGCGCGGCTGCACGCCTTCAAGAAGGCCCGCAACGAGACGCTGGTGCAGGGGAGCCTGCGCGACCTGCGCAGGGCCTCTCAGGCAGGGAAGAACACCATCCCCTGGATTCTGGGGGCCGTCAAGGCAGGCGTGACCGAGGGCGAGATCATGACGATGTTTCGCGAAGAGATGGGCGTTCACCGCGACCCGGCCGTCGTTTAGAAAAGCCGTCGTTTAGAAAAGAGGAGGGAAGATGGCAAGCACACAGCCTATCAAGGTGCTCTTGGGCAAGCTCGGCCTGGACGGCCACGATCGCGGCGTCAAGGTCATCGCCCGTGGTCTGCGCGACCACGGCATGGAAGTCATCTACCTGGGCATGCGCCTCACCCCGGAGCAGGTGGCCGAAGCCGCCCTGCAGGAGGATGTCGAGGTGGTGGGCATCAGCATCCTCTCGGGGGCGCATATGCGCCTCCTGCCCAAGCTGGTGAGGGGCCTGAGAGACCGGGGCATGGACGACGTGCTGGTCTTGGCCGGCGGGACCATTCCCGAGTCGGACGTGGAGGGGCTGGAGGAGGCCGGCGTCCACGGCGTCTTCCGGCAGGGAGCCAGTGTCGACGACATCGCCGAGCTGATCCGCTCGAGGCTCGAGCGGGTAGCGGCGCCGTGACCTGGCCGCCCGTCTACAGTAAGGATCGTCTGGAGGAAAACGAGCCCTACTGGTGCCGCCGTGAGGAGACGATGCCCGCCAGGGAGCGCGAGGCCCTTGTCCTCGCCAAGCTCCAGGCACAGATCGCTTATGCCTGGGAGCGTTCGCCCTTTTACCGGGAGAAGTGGCAGGCGGCCGGCTTTCAGCCCGAAAGGCTGGGAACACTGGCTGATCTCGCGCGCATTCCCGTCCTCACCAAGGACGAGCTCCGCCGGGAACAGGAGGCGCACCCGCCCTTCGGCCGTTATCTCTGCGCCGACCCCAGGGCGCTCGTGCGCATGCACGGCACCTCGGGCACGACGGGGAAACCCACGATCTTTGCCATCGACGAGGGCGACTGGGCGCGCATCGGCTTTGCCCACGCGCGCATCATGTGGGGCTTTGGCGTGCGGCCGCGTGACACCGTCTTTATCGGCTCGCTCTTCAGCCTCTACGTGGGCTCCTGGGGCGCGCTGGCGGGCACCGAGCGGCTGGGCGCTACCGCCTTTCCCTTTGGGGCGGGCACGCCCGGGCAGACCGAGCGCGCCGTGGCGTGGATCGCTCGGGTGAAGCCGACCGTCTTCTACGGCACACCCTCCTACGCGCTCTACCTGGCGGAGGCAGCGCGCAAGCTCGGCGTCGATCCCAAAGACGACTTCGCCTTTCGCATCCTCTTCTTCTCCGGCGAGCCGGGCGCCGGGGTGCCGGCGACGCGGCGGCGTATCGAGGAGACCTTCGGGGGGATCTGTGTCGACACCGGCAGCATGGCCGAAATGACCCCCTGGATGACCAACGGCGAGTGCGCTGAGCGCAGCGGCATGCACCTCTGGCAGGACATCGTCTACACCGAGCTCGTCGGCAAGGACTCGGGCGAGCGCGTGCCCTACGGCGAGGAGGGGGTGCCCGTCTACACCCACCTCGAGCGCACCTCGCAGCCCATGATCCGCTACTGGTCGGGCGACCTCGCCCGCTGGACGGACGAGCCCTGCCGCTGCGGCCGCTCCTACCCGAGGCTGCCGCTGGGCATCTACGGGCGCGCCGACGACATGTTCATCGTGCGCGGCGTCAACATCTATCCGACCGTCGTTGAAAACGTCTTACGCACTTTTCCCGCCCTCGGCGAGGAGTTCCGCATCGTCATCAGCCGCGAAGAGGAGATGGACACCCTCCTCCTGCAGGTCGAACCGGCGCTTCCTCTTTCCGCCGAGGACGAGGCGAGCTTGCTTCGCGAGGTGGAGGCCGCGCTGCGCAAGGCCATCGGGGTGGCGGCGCGCCTCGCCCTCTTGCCCGCCGGCTCCCTCGAGCGCACCGAGTTCAAGGCGCGCCGCACCCTGGACAAGCGCGAGCTCTACGCTGAACTCAAGGACCCGTTTCGATAAGGGTGGGGTGCTCGTCCAAGAGCAGGAAGGCACCTACGGTTCGCGGTTCATCCTGGTAGAAGAGGTCGATAAGGTAACTGCTCTCGGCGGCGACGATGAGCCTGGGGCTGGTGGTGTGCGGGATCATCGCGGTGGGTTCTTGCCCCGGGTTTGGAAACCGGGAGTTTGGAAACAGGGGGTTTGGAAACCGGCCATGCTAGACTCCTCTTGACATCAAGTGAGTAGCAGCGTGCAACAGCGCCCTTGGCGTACAGACTGCTGCGCACGTTGTGGAGGCCCAAATGGACGAGAGTACAACGACTAACGAAGAAACGACTAACGAAGAAACGACTAACGAAGAGAGATGGGCAAACAAAGAGAGGCGCCCGCAAGTCGAGCGGCTGGGCGATGTCTTCCTCCTGGACTCGAACCATGCCGGCTATCCGGGCACGGTCGGCGTCTATCTCCTGCCGGGCGAGGGTGGAAGCTTTGCGCTTATCGAGTGCAGCACGGTGCCCTCGCTTCCCCGTCTCGAGGAGGCCATTCGTGAGGCCGGCTTCGAGCCCGAAGGGCTCAGCGACATCCTGGTGACGCACATCCACCTCGACCACGCGGGCGCGGCAGGCGCGCTGGCGAGCCGCTACGGCGCGCGGGTTTACGTTCACGAGATCGGCGCGCCCCACCTCGCCGATCCGAGCCGCCTCATCGTGAGCGCCACGCGCATCTACGAAGACGAGATGGAGCGTCTGTGGGGAAAGATCGAGCCTGTTCCCGCGGGACAGCTTCACGCGGTCGGCGGCGGTGAGAGCCTGAGGGTCGCCGGGCGGCGTATCGACGTGCTCTACACGCCGGGCCACGCCTCGCATCATGTGAGTTATCTCCTGGACGACGGCAGCCTCTTGACCGGGGACGCCGCGGCGATCAGGTTCGCCGGCTCCAAGGTCATCCGCCCGGCCACGCCGCCGCCCGAGACCGACCTGGACATCTGGGGCCGCTCGACTAAGACCATGCTCGCGGCCGCGCCGCAGCGCCTCTTGCTCACGCACTTTGGCGAGGTCACGGACCCTGCCGCGCACCTGGAGCGCATGAGGGAGGAAACCCACCGCTGGGCGGAGGCGGTTCTGGAGGGTATGCGGCGTGGCGAGGACGAGGCCGCCTTGCAGGCGCGTATCGCCGCCTTGAGCTTAGAGGCGCTTACTGCCGAAGGCGCCTCGCCCGAGCTCGTCTTCAAGCACCGCGTCACCAGCCATGACGAGATGACGGTGCAGGGGCTTACGCGCTACTGGCGCAAGCACCACCCGGAGAGGCTTGCCTGAGGTCCTTGACGAGGCCGGTGGCATGGTTGCTCGCCGAGAGCCCAGGGGTGACGCCGTGGCAAGCGGCGCTTGGGCTCTGAGGACAAGCCGAGCGCTGGCCCGGCCTCGAGAGAAGCACCCGCCAAAGGGGCTATTCTCCAGGAGGGCGCCGCAGCGTGCTAAGATGCCCTCGAGGTTTACCCATGACCACGCGAATCCATACGCGAGCCCAGAGGATGACCGCTGAGGAGCTGCTCGAGCTGCCGGACGACGGCTTTCGCTATGAGCTGGTGAGGGGGGAGCTGAGGAAGATGTCACCGGCAGGAAGTGAACATGGCATGATCGCCGCGGAAATCTTGGGCTCGCTCTACCAGCATATCAAAGCTCATGACCTTGGCAGGGTCTTTGCGGCGGAAACCGGCTTCAAGATTGCCGAGAACCCCGACACGGTGCGCGCCCCCGATGTTGCCTTTGTTAGTCGCGAGCGCGTCGCCGAGATCGGGCGTAGCGACGGTTATTTTCCGGGCGCGCCTGACCTGGCAGCGGAAGTCATCTCACCAAACGACAGCTATGCGGACGTTCAGGAAAAGGTTGCCGAGTGGTTGCGGGCAGGAGCGCGCATGGTCCTGGTCGTCGATACCCGCAAGCGCGCCGTCATGGTCTACCGTTCGCTCCAGGCGTTCGCCATCCTGAGCGAAAGTGACGCCATCGAGGGTGACGACGTGGTCCCCGGTTGGACGCTGCCGGTCGCCGACCTGTTCGCCTCCTGAGCGAGCAGTAGTACCCGCACTAGCGGGGGCCTA
>JALZLY010000234.1 GCA_030858465.1 Deinococcota bacterium | reverse complement strand
GCGTCTGGCCGGCCCGGATCATGGTGCCGCGCAGGTCGTTGGCGGCCATCAGCGCGGAGACGGTGGTGCCGTGGCGGCGGGCCAGGACCTCGAGCGTATCCCCCCGCGCCACCGTGATGCTGGGCGGCACGTAGCCGCCTTGCGCCTGGCCCGTCGTGTAGCGGCCGGGGATGGTCAGCCGGGTGCCGACCCGCAAGGTCGGGTTGGCGCGGGGGATGCCGTTGGCATCGGCGATCGCCTGCCAGCTTACGTCATGGGTGTGGGCCAGCAGCCAGAGAGAATCGCCCGGCTGGACGGTGATGACGAGCGGGGTGGCGGGCGCGTCGTTGGCGTCCGAAGTGAGCTTTAGGACCTGACCCACCCGGATGATGTGGCCGTCTAAGTTGTTGATGGCGATGAGCTCGTTGATCGACAGACCAAAGGAGAGGGCGATCTTGTAGGGGGTGTCGCCGGCCTGCACGGTGTAGGTGAGCGGCTTGCTCTGCGCCGAGCCGGGCAGTTTGAGCACATGGCCGGGATTGAGCCTGTCGGCGCTGAGGCCGTTGGCCTCCTTGAGCGCCTCGACCGTGGTCTGGTGGCGCTGTGCGATCGACCACAGCGAATCCCCCGGCTGTACGATAGTCTCTTGGGCTAGGGTCGCTTGGGCTAGGGCGAGAGATAAAAAGGTTGCGCTTCCCCACGTTAAGAGTCGTCTCTTCCACAACATTGACAAAAGTTTAACAAATTTTAAGGAGATGGCAAGAGCGTTAAATGAAATTAATCACACTCTAATGACAGGATAATAAAGGTCGCTCCGGCCTGTCGGCGGCTCGAGGCGCCCCGTTGGGCTTGCGGGCCCACCGCTACGTCTTTCTCCCGGCGAGCTGCCGGCGGCGACCCGCTGTGTGAGCCATACCACTTCTGCCGGGCTCGAGCCGCGGTAAGGAGGCCGCGCTCTCAGCTGAAGCCGAGGCTCAGCTCTCGCGCCCGGTCCTGCCGTCCAAGCTGAGCAGCGGCTCGTAGAGGTCGGGGCGGCGGTCGCGGAAAAATCCGAAGCCCGCCCGAAAGCGCCTCGCCTCGTCGAAGTCGAGCTCGGTGTAGAGGATGGTCTCGGAGGTCCTGTCGGCCTCGCTCAGCTTCTCGCCGCGGTAGTCGCTGACGAAGGACGAGCCGTAGAAGACCGCCTCGCCCTCCCTGCCGACGCGGTTGGCGGCGGCCACGTACATGCTGTTGGAGACGGCGTGGCCGATCATGGCGCGCTGCCACATGTCCTTGGTCTCCAAGCCGCCCGCCGCCACGGGTTCCGAGCCGATGCAGGTCGGGTAGAGCAGCAGGTCGGCGCCCTGCAGGGCCATCGCCCTGGCCGCTTCGGGAAACCACTGGTCCCAGCAGATGCCCACGCCGATGCGGCCGCGCCTCGTCGCCCAGGTCTTGAAGCCGCTGTCGCCGGGGTTGAAGTAGTACTTCTCCTGGTAGCCGGGGCCGTCGGGGATGTGGCTCTTGCGGTAGATGCCGAGCACCTCTCCGCTAGCATCGATCATCGCCAAGGAGTTGAAGTAGGCCTGGCCGGCCCGTTCGAAAAAGGACAGCGGGATGACCACACAGAGCTCCTCGGCAAGCCTCTGGAAGCGGGCGATGAAGGGGTGCTCGTCGACCGGGTGGGCGAGCGCGAAGAGGTCTTCGCGCTCGAGCTGCGGAAAGTAGAGGCTCTCGAAAAGCTCCTGCAGCAGGGCGATCTGAGCGCCGTTGGCGGCGGCCTCGCGCACCATCCGCTCGGCCTTGGCAAGGTTCCGCTCGAGGTCGTCGCTGCAGCTCATCTGCACCACGGCCAGCTTGACTTTGTTCCCGGCTTGCTCTTCAGCCCCCACCATAGACCTCCCCGGCGGGCTGCTGCTGAGTGACGCAGTGAAAGGCCCCGCCGCCCGTGATCAGCTCCGCCGCGTTCAAGCCGATGACAAGGCGGCCGGGGAAGAGCGGCCGCAGGATCGCTAGCGCCCGCTCGTCGTTGGCGTCGCCGTAGACGGGCACTACCACGAAGCCGTTGCCGATGTAGAAGTTGGCGTAGGAGAGCGGCAGACGTTTGCCGCTCAGTTCCATCCGCTTCCGGGGCAGCGGCAGCGGGACGACCCGGTAGGGCTCGCCCGCCCCGTCGCGCAGGGCCCTCAGGGCGTGCAGGTTGCGCTGCATGGTGTCGTAGTTGGCGTCCTTCTGGTCCTCCTCGACCGAGCAGAGGATGGTCTCGTCACCCGCGAACCTGACGATGGTGTCGATGTGGCCGTCGGTGTGATCGTCTTCCAGGCCGCCTTCCAACCAGATCACGTGCTTGGCGCCCAGGTAGCCCTTCAGCAGCCTCTCGAGGTCGAGCTCGCTCAGGTTGGGGTTGCGCCGCTGGTGGAGCAAGCAGGAGCGGGTGGTCAGGAGGGTGCCCTGGCTGTTGAGCTCCAGCGCGCCGCCCTCCATCACCTTGTCTACCGCAAAGCGCCTCATGCCAAGCGTCTTTGCAACCCGCTCGGGCGCGCGGTCGTCGTCGTCCCAGGGGCTGTACTTCTCGCCCCAGGCGTTGAACACCCAGTCGGTCAGGGCGACTTGGCCCTGCTCGTCCCTGACAAAGAGCGGCCCGTTGTCGCGAAACCAGATGTCGTTTAGGGCAAGGCGGTGGAAGCGGATCCGCGTCATGTCGGCGCCCGCGGCCGTCAGGCGCGCCCGGGCGTCCTCTTCGGTCTCCTCGTCGCGGACGTTGACGACGACCGGCTCGAAGCGGGCGATGGTCGTGACCAGTTCGGCGAGCTCGCGGCGCACGCCCTCTAAGTGCCCGACCCAGAGCGCGTCGTCAAAGGGCCAACTCGTCCAGGTGGCGGCGTGCTCGCTCCACTCGGCGGGCATGGCAAAGCCCTGCGCGGCGGGAAGGTCTCGGCCGTCTGCTGTCATGCCCTCTGTCGTGATCGCATCTGTGTTCATACGCTACCTCGGTAGAAAAGTACTAGGAAATTGCTAAAAAAGCGGTTTGGGTGCCGGGTTGCAGCACCATATTTCAGCACTACACTTCAACTCACCCATCCTAGCCCCGCCCGGCAAAAGCTATAGTAAGCCTTGGGTGTCTCTTTTTGGAACGTGTCTCTTTTTGAGGAGGGCTTTATGACTCGAGCAGCGCTGGTCACCGGCGGCTCCGGCGGCATCGGCTTGGCCTGCGCCCGCGCGCTTCAGGGGCGCGGCGTCAGGGTGATGATCTGCGACATCGACGAGACCAGGGGCGAAGCGGCCGCGGCCGACATCGGCGGCCTCTTCGTGATGGCCGACCTGAGCCGGCGGGCGGACTGCCGCAAGGCCGTAGACGCCACGGTCGAGGCTTACGGCGGCCTCGACATTTTGGTCAACAACGCCGGCTTTCAGCACATCGACGCCATCCCCGACTTTCCCGAGGACACCTGGGAGGATATGCTGGCGGTCATGCTCACCGCGCCCTTTTTGCTCACCAAGTACGCCTGGGAGCCCCTCAAGCGCTCCGGCCAGGGCCGGGTGATCAACATCGGCAGCGCCCACAGCCTGGTTGCCAGCCCCTACAAGGCCGCCTACGTGAGCGCCAAACACGGCCTCGTGGGCCTGACCCGGGTGGCGGCCCTGGAGGGCGGCCACCACGGGATTACCGTCAACACCGTCGCTCCGGCCTACGTTCGCACCGCCATCGTCGAGGGGCAGATCGCCGACCAGGCCCGCACGCGCGGCATCCGCCCCGAAGAGGTCGAAGAGAAGGTGCTCCTGGAAAACGTCGCCGTCAAAAGGTTGCTCGAGCCCGAGGACGTGGCCAACTACGTCGTCTTCCTCGCCTCGGCGGAGGCCTGGGGCATCACCGGCTCGGTGCAGTCCATCGACCTCGGCTGGACGGCGCGCTGAGGGTCGAGCCGCACGGCTAGGGTAGGGTGTGCTAGCATGGCGTATGGCTGAATACCGGACCAAGGTCGCCGAAGACGGCCACCTCGTCATTCCAGCTCCTTTTCGCAAGGCGCTGGGTGTAAAACCCGGCGACGAGGTGATCCTCTCGCTCGAGGGTGGTGAGGTGCGCGTGTTCACGCCCGAGCAAGGGCTTCGGCGCGCTCAGATGCTCGTGAGAAAGTATGTTCCAAGGGACCGTCGGCTCGCAGACGAGCTCATCGACGAGCGCCGCCGTGAGGTCGCTCGTGGCGAAGGCGGTTCTTGACGCTTCGGCCCTGCTCGCGCTGTTATTGGCTTGGCAACGAGGCCTTCCGGCCCTGACGGCGGACCGTGCCTGGGCAGAGCTCGATGTTGCGGTTATTCGGCTTATCCGCTAGCTGGTGCGGCCATAAGGTCAGGGCGCGGTCTCGCTATCTTCTCGCCGCGCTGTTCGTCACTGCCGGGCTCAGCCACTTTCTCTTTCCCGAACCCTTCGTGCGCATCGTGCCGCCCGCCTTGCCCGCGCCGCTTGGGCTCGTCTACTTGAGCGGCCTCCTCGAGGTCCTCGGCGGCCTTGGCCTCCTGAGCCGCTACCGCCGCCCCGCCGCCTGGGGGCTCGTCCTCCTCCTCGTCGCCGTCTATCCGGCCAACCTCTACATGGCGATGGAGCCCGAGCGGGCCGGTGCTGGCATCCCGCCGCTGCTTCTCTGGCTGCGCCTGCCGCTTCAGTTCGTGCTCGGCGGCTGGCTGCTGTGGGCGGTAAGGCCACCTCGCGACAGCGCGGATTAGCCGGGTGGTCTGGCTTCTTCCTTTCGTCTGCTCTTCGTCGCGGCCTGCTCGAGGTGACTTTCGGTGAGCCGGGTGCGGACAGCCTGCGAGCAGGTCACGGAAACGCCCTGTCCGCCTCGGCCTCGCCTCGGCAGGCTCAACCGGCAAACCGATGATCTGCCGGTCTTCTCTGGCCGCCGTTCTTGCTAGCCGCCGTCTCCACAGCCGCGCATCGTCTCCGAAATGAGCCAGTCCACCACCGCTTCGGGCTTGCCCGTCTCCCGGAAGATGTCGAGCTGCTTGTCGGCGCTGCTGCCGCGCTCCACGATCGTCAAGGCGTGTTCGACCTCCTGGCGGCTGCCGAGCTCGTCCACCACGTCGTCGACAAAGGCGACGAGGTCGGCGATGAGCTCGCGCGCGGGCAATTCCTCCTGAAGGCCCAAGTCGATGAGCTTGCCGCCGACGCCGTAGCGCAGTGCCCGCCACTTGTTCTCCTCGACCATCGCCTGCGGGTAGGAGCGAAAGGTGGTGTTCTTGCGCCGCATGACGAAGTGCTTGAAGACGAGCGCCTGGAAGAGGGCGGCGCAGCAGATGGCGTCGTCCAGGTTGGTACAGAGGTCGCAGATGCGGAACTCGAGGGTGGGGAACTCGTGGTGCGGGCGCAGGTCCCACCACAGCTTCGAGCCGTCCTCGATGCAGCCGGTCTTGACGAGCACCCCCACGAAGTTCTGGAACTCCGCGTAGCTGCCGAACTCGACGGGCACGCCGGTGCGCGGAAAGCGGCGAAAGAGCGCGCTGCGGTAGCTCTTTAGGCCGGTGTCGCGGCCGTGCCACATCGGCGAGGAGGTGGACAGGGCCAGGAGGTGCGGCGTCATGTAGCGCAGAATGTTCATGGCGTCGATGGTGAACTCGGGGTCGTCGGTGCCGATGTGCACGTGCATACCGAAGATCAGGAGCTGCCGCGCCAGGTCCTGCATGTCCTCGACGATGGCCTCGTAGCGGGCACCCGGCGTGATCTCCTGCTCCTGCCAGTTCGAAAAGGGATGGGTGCCCGCTGCCACCACCCTGAGCCCCTCGGCCCGCGCCAGGGCATCTACCTTGCAGCGCATGGCGACGACCTCGGCGCGCGCCTCCTGAACGGTCCGGCAGACGCGCGTGCCGGTCTCCACCGTGCTCTGCATGAGCTCGGCCTTGATATCGAGCCGCTGCAGGGTCTGCTTGGAGCCGTCGATGACCCGGCTCATGAAGCTCTCGAGCTCGCGGGTCTCGGGGTTGACGATCTGGTACTCCTCTTCGATGCCGATCGTCAGGGAGGGTCGTTGCATGGTCATGGTCGTTGCATGGTCGAGGCGCGCTCCTTAAGTCCCTCTTACCCTAACCGTTTGCGCCACGTCCTAGAGCAGCCCTGGTCACGGTTGGCCTGGTAGACGCTACTGTAGGACGGCATGTCGGATGGCATGTAGGACGGTATGTCGGACGGCACTGTCGGACGGCACTGTCGGACAGCTTGCGGCAAAGGTGTCGGCGGCGCGATACCTTAGGGCGTGGAGAGCAAGGAGAGCACGGAGTTCAGTACCCGCGAGAGCCTGGGGCGCTTTTGGGCCATCCTGGCGCCGCACCGGCTGACGGTCCTCGGCCTGTCGCTCTTGCTCAGCCTGTCGGCCTCGCTCGCGGCGGTGGGGCCGCAGTTCGCGCGCCTGGTCTTCGACGTGCTCATCCCGCGCGGTCAGCTCGAGCCCTTTTTGTGGCTGGCGGCGGCCATGCTGGGCTTCTACGGGCTCTACGCGGCCGTCGGCTACGCCGCCATGTACTTCTCCTACGCCTTTACCCAGCGCGTCATCAGCGAGGTGAGGATGCGGGCCTATGCCAGGCTGCTCTCCTTGCCCATGACGCGCTTTGGCGAAGAGCGCTCGGGCTCTTTGGTCTCGCGCGTCGTCTCGGACGTGAACGCGCTCGAGGCCATGATCCAGTCGGGCTCGTCGCGGCTCCTGGGCCAGCTCTTCACCATCTTGGTGGTCATGACCATCCTCTTCGTGACCAACGCGCGCCTGGCCCTGGTCACGCTGGTCATCGTGCCGCTGCTAGCCTTTATCACCTGGCGTTATCAGGGGCCCCTCAAGGAGGCCAGCCGCAAGATTCGCCGCCGCATCGGCGAACTCGGCGGGGTGGCGACGGAGGCGATCGCCAACATCGACATCGTCAAGACCTTTGCGGCCGAGCCCCAGGAGCTTGCGCGCTTTCGCGCCCAGAACGACGTCTACGTGGACCTCAACCTGTCGCGGCGCAAGCAGGTCGGCTGGATGGAGAGCCTGGTCACCCTGATCTCCGACCTGGGTTTGGCGGCGATGCTCCTGGGCGGCGGTCTGCTCATCGTCCGCGGTGAGATGACGGTCGGCGTCCTGGCGGCCTTTTTGCTCTACTTGCGCCAGCTCATGGGGCCGGTGCAGTCGGTGATGTTCTTCAACAACACCTTGCAGGCGGGGGTGGCGGCCTTGGAGCGCATCGCCGACCTGCTCGAGGCCGAGCCGGAGGAGGAGGGCGAGAGGGAGGAGCGGCCTGACGGCCGGCTCGAGCTTTCCGGGGTGAGCTTTCGCTATCCGGGGAGCCGGGTCTGGACGCTCGAGGACCTTGCCCTCACGGTCGAGCCCGGTCAGACGGCGGCCCTGGTGGGGCCGTCCGGGGCGGGAAAGAGCACGGTGATTCGCCTGCTCTCGAGGCTCTACGACCCCACCGCCGGGCGCATCAGCCTGGGCGGGCGCGATCTCCGCGACTACCGGCTGACCGCCTTGCGCCGCGCCGTGGCAGTGGTGCCGCAGGACCCGACGCTCTTTTCGGGCAGCGTCATGGACAACATCGCCTACGCCCTGCCGGGAGCGACGGAGGCCGAGGTGCAGCGCGCCGCCGCGCTGGCCAACGCGCATTCGTTCATCCTCGAGCTGCCCAGGGCTTACCAGACCGAGGTCGGCGAGCGCGGCGTCAAGCTCTCGGGCGGCCAGAAGCAGCGCATCGCCATCGCCCGGGCGCTTCTCAAGGAGGCCTCGCTGCTCGTCTTGGACGAGGCCACCTCCAATCTCGACGCCGAGTCCGAGAGCGTCATCCAAGACGCGCTGGCAGGTCACTTCGCGCAGCACCGGAGGATGACGACGATCGTCATCGCCCACCGCCTCGCCACCATCACCCGCGCCGACACGATCTTCGTCCTGGACCGGGGTCGCCTCGTCGAGGCCGGCAGCCACGCCCAGCTTCTCGCCCACGGCGGGCTCTACCGCCTGCTCTACGACCTGCAGTTCGGCGAGGCGATCTCACTGCAAGGCGCGCTGCAACCCCGCTGATGCGACCCCCCGCAAGGCGCCGCCCCGGCCTCAAGCGAGTTCTGCCGGCCCTCCTCTTGCTCGCCCTGGGCGTCGCGCTGGGCTTCGGCTACGCGACGCTGCGGCGCCCGGCGCTCGTGCCCCTCCAGGACGCGATGGTCACGGGGGTAGCCATGAACGAGGTGTCAGTCCGCTACCTGGACGAGGCCGGCGGCTTTATCGACATCGGCCCGGCGGACGCCGCGGCCGACACGCTGCTGATCCTCTACCCGGGCGGGCTGGTCCGGCCGCAGGCCTATACCTGGCTGGGCGTGGCGCTGGTGCCCCTGGGCGTCCGCACCCTCATCCCGCGCTTTGCCCTGGACCTGGCGGTGACCGCGCCGGGGCGGGCCTCGGCCCTGCTCGACATCCTGGCCCAGGACGGCGTCTCCTTTGAGCGCGTGGTTCTGGGCGGTCACTCGCTCGGCGGGGCGATGGCGGCCCGCTACGCCTTCCGCAACCCGGGGCGCATAGACGCGCTCGTCCTGATGGGCGCTTACAGCGCCGAGGGCGACGACCTGAGCGCTACCGGCCTGCCCGTCCTGGTCCTGGCCGCCGAGAGGGACGGCCGGGCGACGCTCGCGGCGGTCACGGCGGGTCTCGGCCGCCTGCCGCCGGGGGCGGAGCTCGAGGTCGTCGCGGGCGCCGTCCACAGCTTTTTCGGCCGCTACGGGCCGCAAGCCGGCGACGGCCTGCCGGCGGTCAGCCGCGACGTGGCCGAGCGCCTCATCCGCGAGGCGTTGGCGCGCTTTGTACCCCGGCACCCGCCGGATGGGCTGGACGCTCGCTAGTCCTTGGTCCTTAGCTAAGGACCAAGGATAGTGCGGGTACTACAGCCCAAGCTTCCTTGACGAGCCATAGCCATCACCCCTGGGCTTGGACGCCTGGGCTAGGCCCCACCCTGAGACCGGGCCTTAGCCCCTCGGGTGGTTGTCGATGCCCTCGTAGGCGTCGAGAAAGGTCCTCACCCGCGCCTCGTCGAACTCATCGAACTTGTCCAGGCGCCTCCAGGCGGTAAGCGCGTAGGTGGCCTCCATGTTGGACCGCGGCACGATGACGACGCGGCGGTAGCCGCGGGAGGCGTTCTCGAGCTCGCGCATCCGCGCCTCGTTCTCCTCGTCGCTGCCCATCTGGTAGTACATCACCACGTAGCCGTCCTCGAGGTTATGGATCAGGAGCTGGTCGGGCAATTCGTAGTCGTAGGTGCCGGCCCTCGCCACGTTGGCGACGTGCCAGCCCGAGGTGGGCGGGTTGGTGTTGTAGGGCGGGTGAGGGGTATCGACCGTGGCGATGTGGGTATGGCCCTGGTTGGGGAACTGCTCGCCCGGCAGGTTGGCGCTTCTCACCTGGTTGTAGACGATCATGCCCACCACCAGCGCGACCACGCCCACGGCGATCAGCCAGGGAACGGGGTTGAACTTGCGGGTGGGGGCGTGCTTGGCTCGAGCTCTTCTTGCCTTCGTACTCATGCTTGTCTCCTCATAGCATCAAGCTTAGCAGGCGAGTACTGCAAGGGTTGTTCAGCGTTTTACCAAGAGCGTGTAGTGACCCCGGAAACCAGGAAAACAGCAGGTGGTGACATATTCCCCGGTTTGAGAAGCCCCGGAAGTCATTCCGAAGAGCATGTCACCACGAGAAAAGTTGATTGGGCTCAAACCCGGTTGAAGCTGCAACACGAACTGTCTGACGCTGGCCGTCAGCGTCGGAAGACCGAGGAGCAGGCGCAGCGCAATCAACCCCGGGCGTTTGGTCATGCGCGCGTCTCTCGGCTCATTTTCTGCCTGGGCCGTCAGCAAGCCGACGCAGTTCGAAGAAGACCCCATCCCATACCGTGTACGGGCGATTCTCGGCGACCCAGATCAAAAGACCTCCCATGGCCGTCCATCTCGCGTCTCCGCAAAAGACCTCGGTCACTCCGAGACGGGCTGTATCTTGCAGCCCAAGGTCGGCGGGGGCGATGTGGAATTCATCGTGGAGGAGACTGTCGGCGAGAGCCGTGTGGTAGCGATACATGGGCTGCCGGCAGGTATCCATGCGGGACATCGCTTCCCTCGTCCCGAGCCGGACAATACCACCGTGCCACTGCGCCGCTTCTGCATTGGTCATCGCGCTGATTCCAGGGATACGGTGGCTGACGATAACCCACTCGCCGATCGGATTGGAGGATGACGCGGTTTCGGGGGATGCATCGGCGCAACCCCGGTAGATCAACCCATCGATTCGTACGACCGCTTTATGCGTCCAGACCCGGTCAGACATCCCGTCGCTGCATCGACTGGGCCAGATGCGCGCATCGATCGCCGCACGTTCGGTTTCTCCGGCCCATCGCAACGTGTCGCCCCTGACGGTCGGTGCGAGTGGAGGAAAACGAATCCCCGTCATGTCGTCAGGTGTGGTGAAGCGCAAGCCGGCGCTGTTGATGTCCAGACTCCAAAATGGCTCTGTTCCGATGGCCCGAAACGCACCGATCACCGGCGCGTCCGGCGTGGCGGTCGCAGAGGCGCGTTCCGGGCGCGTGAAGCGAAGCGGCTCGTCCATTTCCTTGGAATAGATCAAGAGCACGGACCCATCGAACGTGAACCGCTCGGCACCCTCGAGCGCCTTGAGGTAGTTGCTCTCCTGCATCATGACAGCTTCCGCACAACTCATGCGCGTCGATCCGAGCGAACTGAAGTTGATCGACTCGCCGGATATCTCGACAGCCCCGAAAAAGCGATTGCAGGAACCGTGGCCCGCTACCTTTCCCGCCTCAATGAACTCCAACGTCGCCTGCACGCGATCAAGAACGCCGGCACCACCGAGGTCCTCGAGCAGCCACTTCGTCCCCCAAATCTCGCTCGTTACCGCTTCCTGGCTCACCCGCACGAGCAGCAGATCGACGTGTGTCGGGTTTCCCCGCGTGATCACAGGATAGGCTCTGTCGGTCGTGAAGATCACTCGCCCGGCACTCAGGATGACGGCGCGCACCGCGTACGTGTGATTCGGCTCGATGCTGCTGGAGTCATAGCCAAGGGCGAACGTTAGCGGCACTTGCTGGCCGTCGAGCAGGACAGTCGTCTTGGCGATGACAGGTGCGGCCACGTCCATTTTTGATACATCGGAAAGCAAAACCTCCGCGACCGCATCGGGTGGGAGAGCTATTCGCTCGCGGTAAGCCACCGTGCCGCTAACCACGCCGTCACCTGCCGCCCCGCCGTTTGCAGACGTCTGCGCGCCGCAACCGCCAGCTACACTCGCGAGGACGAGCCCCACGAGCCCGATAATGAGATGACGATGGAATGTCATTGCGCCACGCTCCTTTCAACGGTTCGAATCTTGATCTGAGTAGCCCTATATGGTCCTCCAAAAGTTGTCACCTAACGTTCGAATTGGCGTTGGGTATTAGATTTATTCGGCAGTAAGAAGCAAGACTGCTGAAGTCATACCTCCCCTGCCCCCGCCTGCTTTAGATGGTAGCAGGCTTGCTATGGTCAACGCGCAGGTTGTGCTTTAAGGGCTGCGGCCCTCGAACCTGAAGTCGGCATTGTTCAAGATGCTGTCCCAAGCTCCGTAATAGCTCATGCGGGCGTTGCCTTCTACGGCCATCAGCGTGTCTATGTCGCGCTGCTGGGGGATGAGCGCCTGCGCGGTGGTGATGGCCTCGAGCGTTGCGCTCACATCCGCGCCGCGCCGCTGGTAGTACATGAGCACCCTCTCGATGTTGCGCAGCGCCCCCAACACAAACGCGTGCGCCAGCGCCAGGCGGCTGGCGAAGTCGTTGTAGTGGCTGGCCTGCTGCAAGGTTAGGTAGCCCGAGACGTACTGCTCGCGGGGCATATAGGAGCCCGCGTAGTAGCCGTAGTAGTTGTAGAGGTGCAGCGGGATGTTTTGCTGGGTGAGAAAGTTGAGCATCCGGGTGTTTAGGTCGCACTCGCCGAAGATGTGAATGTCGCTGGTCGTTTCAATAGGGATAAAGCGCTTGCCCTTGTCGCTGCTGTAGCGCAAGGTGTTCTGGTGGCGTTCTAAGGTGCCGCTCGAGAAGATGTAGACGGAGTTTTTCAAAAAAGGCGTCCTCGGTATGGCCCGGGTAAGGACATAAAGACTAAGGATGCGCCCCGGGCACTCACCATCACTCTCCGGTGCCTCGCGGCGCAGCGCCGCGATGAGCGCCTCGCGTCCGACGATGTCCGCCAGCGTCAGCAGGGGGTCCGGCAGAGGCTCTTGCCACAGCCAAGCCGGGCGCAGCCACAAGCCTTCAAGCACCTCCGAGGAGACGCGCTCATCCTCTTCGGTGGCGATGAGGTCGTAGCGGCCGCTCTCGTCTAAGCGGTAAAAGTCGGCCCGCCGGTGGCCGGGGCGGGAATCGACGAGCCAGTACTCGCTCACCCCGGCCTTTTCGTATTCGCGGAACTTTTGGCTGCGGTCGATGTAGAGGCTGCCGGGGGAGATGACCTCCACGACCAGGTCGGGAGGGCCGCTGAAGCGCTCGGAGCTT
>JALZLY010000233.1 GCA_030858465.1 Deinococcota bacterium | reverse complement strand
TCGATGATCCCGGCAACAATGCCTAAATGGTCGATGTCGTAAGACGCTAGCCGTGTTACACTCTCAGAAGGTTTCACCCAATCAAAATACGTCAAACCTTACCCGGCACTAGCAGAATGTGGGTAGTACTCAACCAGGGTGCGCGCCACAAGAGCCCGCTGCCCCTCGGCAACGGTCATGAAACGTCCTCCCAGAAGGCCCACCGATGGCCCTACGCTGCCACCGTCACAGGCAGTTGACGCTGCCGCCGTCAACCAGAACGGTGCTGCCGCTGATGTAGAGGGCGGCGGGCGAGCAGAGGAAGGCCGCGGCCCGGCCGAACTCCTCGGGGGTGCCGAAGCGCCCCATGGGAATCTGCGCGACCGACTGCGCCCGCACCTCCTCGAAGGTCGTGCCCTGCTTCTGGGCGCGCGCCCGATCGAGCTCGTCAGTCCTCTCGGTGCCGATGCGGCCGGGCGCCAGACAGTTGACCTGGATGTTGTCGCCCGCGAGCTCGATCGACAGCGACTTGCAGAGCCCCTGCACCGCCGGGCGGAAGACGTTCGAGAGCAGCAGGTTAGGCAAGGAGCGCTTGACGCTCGAGCTGACGATGGTGAGGATCCTGCCGCCGCCCCGTGATCTCATGAGTGGCAGGGCGTGGCGGACGCTGCGCACCACGCTCTGGAGGGTGAGCGCGTAGGCGAGATCCCAGGCGTTCTCGTCCAAGGAGAGAAAGCCGCCGGAGGGCGGGCCACCCGCATTGGAGACAAGGATGTCGAGACCCCCCAGTTGGGTCTCGATCTGGTTAAAGAGCTTCTCGAGGTCGTCGGCGCGGCTCACATCAGCGACCAAACCGATGACCTCCCCTCCTGTCTCCTGACCAATGCGCGCCGCGGCTTCCAGGGCGCGAGCGTCGTCCCGGCCGCAGATCACTACGCGTGCGCCTTCCGCCGCCAGAACCTGAGCCGTGGCGAAGCCGAGGCCGCCCGTCGCCGCTGTGACCACAGCGAGTTTCCCTTCAAGACCCAGGTTCACGCTGTCACCTCCTCGAGCAGGCCGCAGTAGCGGAGGACACCGCCGAGTTCCTCACGGAGGAGGTTGTCGATCTGCGTGCCCGGGTGGCGCACGAAGGCCGAGGCGATCGCGCCGCGCTGGCGGTAGACTTCCTTGCGGAGCGCCAGGCCGATGCCAGGCTGAAACTCGTAGCGGAGGATGGGGCAGGCGTCATAGAAGACTTGCCTCGCCTTGGCTTTGTCGCCGCTTGTGAACGCCCGGTAGATGCTCACCAATACCTCGGGGTAGGAGAAGCCCGTCATCATGCCGTCCGCGCCGCGCTCGAGCTCCTCCAGAAAGAACATGCCGCCCAGGCCGCCGACGATGGCAATATCGCTACCGAGCTTGCGCAAGGCGGTAACCTTGGGCACGCTGGGTGTCTCCTCGAGCTTGATGATGCCGACGTGCTCGAGTTCCGCGTTGAGCCTGGCGACGAGAGGTGGGCTCATCCTGATGCCGGTCGCGGCGGGGTAGTCATGCAGGATGATGACCTTGTCGACGGCGTCGTTGACGCGCTTATAGTAATCAAAGATTACCGTGTCATTTTGCACGGGCGGCGGCGCCACCAGCAGCCCGGCAGCGCCGAGCTCAAGGGCGCGCACGCTCTTTCTAACCGCGAGGTCGGTGCCTTCCGCGCCGCTGCCGGCAAAGACGGGCACGCGCCCGGCGGCGGCTCGCACTGTGGTCCTGATGACTACGTCCTGCTCGTCCTGCGAAAGCTTGGGGGCCTCCCCCATCACTCCGAGGACCACCAGACCGTCCACCTCTAAACCGATGAGGAAATCGGTGAGGGTCTCGAGGCTGGCGAGGTCGAGGCTGCCGTCGTCCGTAAAAGGCGTCGGCATGATAGTGTATACACCGGTAGATCGCGGTTTCATGACATGAAACCTCCTATTCCTGGAGACCTTCGTTAGCAAATGACTTCTTCATGAACTAGGTATTCCCTGATGGCGTTTTCGTTGTAGTCAATACCCACACCTGGACCTTCAGGTGGTTTTAGTGTGCCTTCCCGGCTGACCTCTCGGGGATTGTGCATGATGAGGTCGAAGTTTTTGACGTTCGTCCCAACGAATTTCTCCAGGATTGTCACGTCGCGACTCACGCAGGCGAGATGCACGTGGATATCCCAGTGGTAGTGCGGGGCGAGAGAAACACCCTGGGCACTTGCAAGAGCCGCGATCTTGAGCCACTCGGACACGCCGCCACACATGGTAGCGTCCGGTTGAACGTAGTCAAGTGCGCCAGAACGAATCAGATCTTGAAATTCCCACCGTGTTGCGGCGACCTCACCTGTGGCGAGTGGAATTGAGGTTTGTTTACGTAAGCGAACGTGGGCTTCGATCATGTCGACCGGCAAAGGTTCCTCAAACCAGGTGATGCCGTAAGCTTCCACACGCCGGCATAAGTCCGTGCAAGCGTTGACGTCCAGGTACGCTTGGTTCGCGTCGATCATGAGCTTGACCTCCGGACCAATTATTTCCCTGACGAACTTGACGCGTTCCGCTTCTCGCGGAGGATCCAAACGCCCTACTTTCATCTTGATGGCAGTAAAGCCTTGCTCAATGTAGCCTTTAACTTCCTCTTCGAGTTTGGGTAGCATGTCCATGCCGTCGTAGTAGTACCCACCCGATGCGTAGCAGGGCGCTTCTTCACGGTAGGCGCCGAGAAGCTTGTATAGCGGCATGTTCGCGAGTTTCGCCTGGTGATCCCAGAGGGCAATATCGATGGCCGAAAGCGCGTGGAGGAGGTTGCCACGCCGCCCTGCACGGACAGTCTGCCAGTACAGGCGTTCCCATATTTTGTTGATGTCGCGAGGATCCTCCCCGATGATCATAGGCG
>JALZLY010000232.1 GCA_030858465.1 Deinococcota bacterium | reverse complement strand
CTTGGCGCGGCGCAGGAAGAGCCTTACCGCGTCGTAGTGCCGCGCCTCCTCGAGCGGGAGGTCGCCCTGCGGAAAGGGCAGGCCCGTAAGGGGAATGATGTGCTCCTCTTCCAGGTTGAGGCGCTCGAGCTCGAGCCGAGGGCTGGCGCTACCGTGAGATGGCGACGCCGCACGACCTGCAGCTCTTCGACCCCGCAGGTACCGCGGCGGTCCTTCACGACCTGGCTACCTCGTCGGCGTAGCGCCGGGTGGGGAACCTTAAGGCAGCTCTCTTGAGGTACACGTTTGGGAGCTCGAGAAGGTAGGTCGATTTCCGGCACGCTCTTTGCAATTTGGTAGTGCCTTGGTAGTGCCCCGTCTGGCACCCTAAGAGCGTGAGTTTCGAAGAAGGGAGGTGAAAAGGCACAGGGCCTAAATCCAAAAAACAGTTCCACCACGCTGCATGTCAGAAAGGAGAAACACATGAAACGCCTAATTACATTACTGTTCGCTAGCGCTGTGCTGGCCCTCATGCTAGGCTCAACGCTTAGTTTTGGCGCGCTGGCTCACGAGGCTCATCACGGCGATGAGGCAGTCGCACCCGACGCATCGGTGCCGCTTTTTGAGGGGCTGGGCGATTATCACTTCGCGGTGACGACCAGTGCCGAAACGGCGCAGCAGTACTTCGACCAGGGGCTCATCTTCACCTACGGCTTTGATCATTTCGAGGCGGTCCGCTCGTTCGAAGCGGCCACCCGGCACGACCCCGAGTGCGCCATGTGCTACTGGGGTGTGGCGCTCGCGCTGGGCCCACACATCAACGCCGCCATGCCGCCCGAAGCGGCTGCGCCCGCCTACGAGGCGCTCGAGCGCGCCCTCGAGCTTGCCCCGCAGGCGAGCGAGCGTGAGCAAGCCTATATCGAGGCGCTCAGCGCCCGCTACACCCCCGAAGTCGTGGAGGACCGCAGCGACCTCGACCGCGCCTACGCCGAGGCTATGCGCGAGCTGGTACAGCAGTATCCCGACGACCTAGACGCGCTGACGCTCTACGCCGAGTCGCTCATGAACCTGATGCCCTGGAACTACTGGAGCGACTACGGCGAACCGCGCGCCGAGACGGTCGACGTTACAGAGGCGCTCGAGTCGGTCTTGGCGCAAGACCCTTACCACCCCGGTGCGACGCACTACTACATCCACCTGATGGAGTTACCCTACCCCGAACGCGCCGAGGAAGCGGCTGACAACTTGAGCGAGCTCAATATCCAGATCGGTCACATGATCCACATGCCCTCGCACATCTACACTCGCATCGGCCGCTGGCACGACGCCTCGGTGGCAAACCAGAACGCGGTGGTGGCCGATGAAGCCTATCTGGCGGCGTACGAGGTCGAAGGGCTGGTGCCCCTGCTCTACCACCCGCACAACATTCACTTTCTCTCCTGGACGGCAGGGATAGAGGGGCGCAGCGACTTGGCCCTCACGAGCGCCGACGAGCTGGTCGCCGCCACATCGCGCGAGCTCGCGGTGGAACTCCCCTTCCTCAACCCCTTCTTGAGCATGCCGCGCTTAACGATGGTCCGGTTTGGTATGTGGGACGAGATTTTGGCTGAACCCGAGCCGAGCGCTGAGTTGCTGTATCAGGTCGCGATGTGGCATTACGCCCGCGGTTTGGCGCTGACTGCGCAAGGGAACCTTGACGAAGCGCAGCAGGAGGCCGCGAGCCTGTCTGCTATCGCTACAAGCGATGAGGCGCAGGCTTTAGAGCTGCCTGAGGCGTTCTTCCCCGGCGCTACCATGATGGCGGTGGCTGACAACATCCTGCAAGGCGAGCTGGCGCTGGCCCAGGGGGACGAGGCAGCCATCGCCCTCTTTGAAGAGGCGGTAGCGCGACAAGACAGCCTGCCTTACATGGAGCCGCCTTTCTGGTTTGCCTCGGCGCGACTCAACTTAGGCCGGGCGCTCCTCACCCTAGACCGGCCCGACGAAGCCGAAGCGGTCTTCCGCGCTGACTTAGCGGAGTATCCGCAGAACGGCTGGACGCTTTACGGTCTTGCCGAGAGCCTGCGGGCGCAGGGTAACGCAGAGGAGGCCGCGAGCGTCGCACAGCAGTTCGAGGAGGCGTGGCAGCACGCTGACATCATGCCGACGCTGCCGGTCGGCGAGTAGTAAGGCTTATGGCCTAGCGTCTTACGCTGGGGCGGGTAAAGTCGCCATTCTCGAGGCCGTAACCCGCCCCAGCTAACAAGGCACCCGATGCCCCTACCTATCGCGTGGCCAGCACGGGACTCGTGGCTTGGTAGGGGCTTGGTAGGGGCTTGGTAGTGCCCCGTCTGGCATCCTAAAGTTCGCAAAGGAGGCAAGTTATGTACGTCGCTATTAAGCACCAGATTACCGACCCCACCGCATTCCAGGAGCGTGGCAAGGGGGTGACCGCTGCGGAGAACCTCCCGCAAGGGGTCCGGCCACTCCAGTTCTTCCCGAAGGAGGATTTGTCCACGGCAGTCTGCCTGTATGAAGGCCCATCGGTCGACGCGGTCCGCCAGCACGTGAACGGTTACATCGGTGACGCGGCCCGTAACGAGTACTTCCAGGTAGCTGAGGCATACGCGCTCGGGCTCCCGGGCCGTGCCTAGGCACGGCGCTGAATGCTCAGGCCAGGGGGCGCTCCCTCTGGCCAACCTTCTGAATCCTTGACCCATCGAAGAGGAGGAACATCATGACAAACACAATGGCAAACACACAAACAAGAACGGGTGCAGGACTAGACACCAGCGAGCTGCAAGCGAGCTTGCGGGGTGAGCTGATTCACCCGGGCAACGAGAACTACCACGAGGCCCGGACCATCTACAATGGCATGATCGACAAGAAACCCGCTTTAATCGCGAGGTGCGAGAACGTCGCCGACGTGATTCAGGCGGTAAGCTTCGCGCGGGAACAGCGCTTGAGCGTGGCTGTTCGTAGCGGCGGCCATAACGGCCCCGGCCTGGCCTTGGTAGATGATGGGCTGGTTATCGACCTCTCCCCCATGAAAGGCGTTCGCGTCAATCCCCAAGCGAGAACTGCGCGCGTCGAGCCCGGTTGCACCTGGGGCGATGTCGACCACGCCACCCACGCGTTTGGTCTGGCCACCGTCAGCGGCGTCCTGTCAACGACCGGCGTGGGCGGTTTGACGCTCGGCGGCGGGCACGGCTATCTGATCCGAAAGTACGGCCTGACCATCGACGACCTGCTCTCGGCAGACGTGGTGCTGGCCGACGGGCGGTTGGTTCACGCCAGCGAGGACGAAAACCCGGACCTGCTCTGGGCGCTGCGCGGCGGTGGCGGCAACTTCGGCGTAGTCACCTCGTTCGAGTACCGGCTGCACCCGGTGAGCACGGTCATCGCCGGGCCGATGTTCTGGCCTATCGAGGAGCTGGAAACCACCCTGCGCTGGTATCGTACGTGGCTGCCGCAGCTACCGGAGGACGTCTACGCCTTCTACCTGACCGCCGAGGTACCGGCGGCCGACCCATTTCCTGAAGCCATCCGCGGCGAGAAGGTCTGCGGTTTGCTGTGGTGCTGTACGGGGTCACAAGAGCAAGCTCAGGCCGCCGTCCAGCAGGCTAGGGACGTCGCCGAGCCGCTCTTCGCGCACGTCGGGCCGATGCCCTATCCGGCGTTGCAGAGCATGTTCGACGGGCTCTACCCGCCGGGTGACCAGTGGTACTGGAAGGGCGATTTCGTCCGTGGACTCAGCGACGAGGCCATCAACGTGCACAAGCGCTTCGCTGAGGTGCCGACCGCGAAGTCGACGATGCATCTCTATCCCATCGACGGCGCCGTCCACCGTGTCGGCAAGGACAAGACCGCCTGGCGTCATCGTGACGCCACCTGGTCGATGGTCATCGTCGGGGTCGATCCGGACCCGGCTAACAAGGAGCGCATCGTAGGGTGGGCGCGCGACTACTGGCAGGCCCTGCATCCGCATTCGGCTGGCGGTTCGTACATCAACTTCATGATGGAAGAGGGCGATGAGCGGATTCGTGCCACCTACGGCGATAACTACGAGAGGTTGCAGAAGGTCAAGGCCAAGTACGATCCGGACAACTTCTTCCACGTGAACCAAAACATTGAGCCGGGCAATGTGGTTTGAGCCGCGTCGCTGCTTAAAGTACGCCCAAGCGGTGTACGTCGGGTCCTGGTCTTGCAGAGATGCAGGTGTAGCGAAAGTCAGGTGCCATTCGGATCACTGGTGGTGATTTGGCAGTGCTCCGTTTGGCATCTCCACCACGAAAGGAGAACCACGCGAAAGGAGAACCACGGATGCAGGACATGACCACCGAAGGCAAGAACGTGACCTTTGACGTGATCATTGTCGGGGCCGGTTCAGCCGGGTGCGTGCTCGCCGCTCGGCTGAGCGAGAACCCCGCCTGTGAGGTCTTGCTGCTCGAGGCTGGCCCCGACTACCCTACCCGGGCGCAGCTCCCACGCGACATCGCCGATGGCAGCCGCCTGCTGTCTGAGCACAACAACCACGACTGGGGCTTCATGAACGTCTTGGGCAGTCGGGGCGTGCCACCCCTTCCGCTGCCTCGCGGCAGGATCGTCGGCGGTTCGTCGGCGGTGAACGGCACCTTCGCGCTGCGCGGCTTCCCGGAGGACTACGACGCCTGGCAGGCGGCTGGCAATGAGGATTGGGGCTTCAGCAACGTGCTCGAGGTGTTCCGCCGACTCGAGATCGCTGCCGGGCGGGCCTGTGGCGTGCGGCTGGTCGGCGGCGAGGTCCTTCGCGGTGATCTCGTCGTACTTGCCGCCGGGGCTTACGCGAGTCCGGCTGTACTGCTGCGTTCGGGTATCGGTCCAGCCGACGAGCTCAGGGCGCTCGGAGTTGACCCGGTGGTGGACCTGCCCGGCGTGGGACGCAACCTCGTTGATCATCCGCTGGTGTCGGTCAACGTGCCGGTCCCTGCCGAGCCGGTGGCGCGAGCCCACTACCAAACGATGGTCACGTGGCGCAGCGACGGTGACAATAACGCTGGTAATGGCCCGCCCGACCTGCACCTGTTTGCCTGTGGCCCCTTCGATACCGAGGGCACCGCCGACAGCCAGCAAGAGGCCCGCCTGATCATCGGGCTGGTGGATCCTGCCTCCCGCGGGCGGGTGCGGCTCACCTCGGCCGATCCGACCGCGCCACCGCACATCGACCTCGGCTATCTGACCGACCCGCGCGACGCCGAGTATCTCGTCGCCGGGGTGCGCGAGGCCAGGCGGATCCTCGACACCGAGCCCCTGCGGTCACTGGTCAGCGGTCCGGAGCTCTCGCCGAGCGAGGAGGTCACCGACGACGCTGCCCTGCGCGCGAAGCTGCCGCAGTTGGTCCGGACCTACCATCACCCGGTCGGGACCTGCCGGATGGGAACAGACCCCGATGGCGGAGCGGTGGTCGACGCCCACGGCCGCCTGCACGGGGTGGACAACCTCGCTGTCGTGGACGCGTCGATCATGCCGCGAATCCCACGCGCGAACACCAATCTGCCGACGATGATGCTCGCCGAACGCATCGCCGGCTGGCTAACCGATCAGACCTGATCGGCTTATCTCACACGAGCTTGAAGGAAGGAGACACCCAGCATGACAATCGACAAGAACAAACCGCAGGCGGCTATGAGCAAGCAGGAGCTTATGGATGTCGTCATGCCGCTAACGAGCGCGGCGGAGACCGCCGCCGCACTGGCGGCCAAGCTGAGGCTGGACGAAGGCGGCGTGGAGGCCGACCCGGCGGTGGCCGAGGCGCTGGCCCGGACGGCCGCGCTCACCGCGCCCCCGGAGGCGCTTCAAGACCTCGACGCAACCTCCCGTGACGTTGTGATCGGGACGGTAACGTCCTTCCTCAAACAGGCCCTCGAGTTGATCGAGAACCCGGCGCGCGCGGGTGGCTGGGTTTATACCGATCCGGTCGTCCTGCAGTCGCAGGGCAAGTCCTCGGCTCGGGTCGCCGACTTGATCGCCCGCGTGGCGCCCGCCTTGCCTGGCCTGGAAGAGGCGCTGGTCCGGCAAGGGGCGCGCATCCTCGACATCGGCTCCGGGGTCGCGGCGCTGACCATCGCGTTCTGTCGTACGTTCCCGTTTGCATCTGCAGTGGGACTCGAGCCGTGGGAGCCGGCAATGGAGCTCGGGCGGGCCAACGTCGCCGCCGCCGGCCTCGAAGACCGCATCACGCTTCGCGCGGAGCGGGTGGAGAACATCGCCGACGAGGCCGTCTTCGACCTGGCGTGGATGCCGGCGCTGTTCCTCTCGCAAGCGGTGCTCAATGCGGCTGCCCCGCGGGTCGCAGCGAGCCTGCGGCCGGGCGGGTGGCTTATCCTGGGCCGCTACGCCGCGCTGACCGATCCGCTCGCCGAGGCGCTGGCTGAGCTGCGTACCGTGCGCGGCGGCGGGAGCGTGCTCACCGACGAAGAGGCGATCGAGCTTCTCGACCGCGCGGGCCTCACCAACGTGCACGCGCTACCAGGCGACTGGCCGCTTCCGGTCCGGTTCGTCGCGGGCCGACGATCCCCGTGACTTGAAGCGCTTTGGCGGGGATTTGGTCCTGCCTGGCGGGTCCCGGCTGGTCGCTGCTGGTCGAGGAACCCCTCTGGCAACCACGGCCGTTTGAGGTCGGGGAAGCGAGCCAGGGCGAAGCTCTTGGTGAGCCCGTGGGTGTGGTGCGTGAGATACTCCTGGCCTTGGGATTCGGTGGAGGCCTCGAGCTGTTGGTCCACGAGGTTGACGATCCAATACTCAGGAATCTTGTGCGCGGCGTAGAGCTCGAGGCCTCCACCGACAACCCCCTGAAGCAGCTCGTCAGCGCCTTCCCTACTGACTTCGCCAGCTGGCTGCTCAACGCCCCTGTGGTGGATGCAACACCCCACAACGTTGAACTCCCCGCAGACTCGCTCAGTATTGACCAGCTTTATGACGTTGGGCTCGAGGATGGCCGCCATGTCCTCCTGCATCTCGAGTTTCAGGGAAGAGGTAGTCGTGAGCCTATGCCCTTACGGATGCTGGCTTATCGGGCACGCCTTATGACAAGGCACCAGCGCGATATCATGAGTGTCGTCATCTACGTCGGTCAAGGGGCGGGAGCAGACGATACAGGTGTGTATACGGTGCACGGCCCGTCTGGTGAGGTCAATCTGCTGTGGCGCTAAAGTGCCCGGCGTAAGCGGGTGCCGGGTCGTTCGATTGTGGGAAATGGACGCACGAGACTTGTTGGCGCAAAGCCACCCTGCCCTATTAGCGCTGGTTGGTCAATGCCGAATCGAGCAACCCGAGGTTATCCTGCCCGAAGTTATCGCACGGGTCGGCAAGGTCAACCCGCCCGAGTTGCGTAGTCGCCTTCTAAGCTCGCTGGTTGCGCTATTATCAGATGAGGAGCTGATCGCAATACCCGTTTCACAGGGCGCTTTGGTAGAGAAAATGGTCATGGACAGTCTCGACGAAGAGCTGATGGACCTGCCTTACTTCAGGCGAGTGCGCGAGGCGCATGAAGAGGGTCGTGAAGAGGGTCTCCGCCACAGCATCACGAACGTTCTGATTGCCCGTTTCAATCCTGATACAACCTTCCAGGAGCGGTTCTCGCGCCATCTCGAGACGCAAAAAGGACTTGAATCGCTCGACCGACTCCTCCTGAATGTGACACAGGTAGATAGCCTCGAAATGCTCGAGACACTCATCGGTCGCTGACACCGCCACCAATGTGCCCGGCGACAGCGGGTAGAACCTAGTCAACAGTTCGTTCGCTACAAGGACAGCACACGGGTACGGCCAAAGCCTCAAACTTGGTACAGCTGCCCAGCATAGGGGTTAGCAGGTCAAGCACCTCGAGCGCCAAGCTCAGCTCCTCATCCTCTACAAAACCGTCATGTGCCACGTGCTGACCATCGGGAAGCTCAGCGCGCGGCGGGAAACAGTCCCGTCGGCAGCGAGAAGGTCGCGTCGTCGCTGCTGTGCGCTCGAGCCCAAGGAGGAACCAGGGCAGGATGAGGCTGGGGTGCTCTTGGGTGAGCAGTTAAGCAGCATTCCCGAACGACTCGCGCAAGCCAGCTTGCAGCTCGCCGCGGCCATGGTCCTCCTTCTCATGAAGCCGCGGACGGTCGTCCGTACAGACTTGTGTAACGGCCCCGTGTTAGGCTGGGTCAAATGTTTCGCAAGACCGCTTCATTCGAGCTGACGCCCGTCCACCGCGCCCTGGCGCAGGGACAGTACGAGGTGGCCTTTGCCATCTTGGAGCGCGCCACCGAAAAGGGCTATGACGCCACGGTGCAGGCCAAACTGCGGCTGCAACTGGCGGCGCTCTACGCGCTCTACGGGCGTGAGGGGCTGGGCGGGGGCTGGCGCTGCTTGCAAGAGGCGCGAGAGATCCACGCGGGTTGCGCCAGGACGCCCCTCTACCGCGCCCTCTACTGGGAGTTCTGCGCGCACCGCGGCGACCCGGCCGACGACGTCAGGCGCGGGGCGCTGGCCGCGCTCGACGATCATCAGGGTGTGGCCGCCTATCACGTGGCCAGCGCGCTCTTTTTGGTAGGTGCGCACGAGGAGGCCCTGTCGCTGCTAGGCGACTTGCCCGCCGCGACCCTGCCCGACTACCTGTTGTGGCGGCGCTGGTCGCTGCTCGGCCAGGTCCACGAGCACCTGGGCGCGTGGCAGGAGGCCGCTGACGCCTTTGAGCAGTCGGCTTCGCTGTCGAGCGGCGCCGACCAGCAGGGCGAGCTCTTGAGCCTGGCGGCGAGTTGGCTCGAGGCGGGGCGGCCGCACGACACCCTGAGCGCGCTCGCCAACGTGAGCGAGGAGCTCTTAGCCGACCCGGCCGAAAGGGCGGTGCGCTATTACCTCGAGGGCCGCGCCCAGCTCGCCTTTGGCAACCCTCACGCCGCCCTGGGCCTCTTCTACCAGGCGCAGGCCTTAGAAGAGCTCGCCAACGACGTGTCCTACAGCCTCAAGCTGGTCATCGGCCAGACGCACCTCGAGCTCGGGCAGCAAGGCGAGGCGATTGAGGCCCTGGACCAGGCGAGCCGCTTGGCGCCGCCGCCCTTTAAAGCCTTCATCCTGCACGAGTACGCCTTTGCCCTGGTCGAGGCCGAACGCTTGGACGAGGCCAGGGAGGCGCTCCTGGCGGCCAGCCGCGAGGACTACTCTCACCACGCCGAGCTCTACGCCGACTTAGCCGACTTAGAGCTCAGGCTGGGCGACGTGGCCACGGCCGACGAGCTGGCGCGGCGGGCGCTCGACTTGGGCGCGGTGGCCCCGGCCTGCCTCACCCTGGGGCAGATCGCCTGTGACGACTTTCGCTACGACGAGGCGGTCGAGTGGCTTGAGCAGGCGGTCAGCGCCAGCCCGCGCGGCGAGCGCGAGTGGCTGGCGGCGCAAGAGCTCTTGGTCGACGCGCGCGTCCAGCAGGGCTACCGCGAGCCCGAGCTGATCGCCCGCCACGCCAAGGCCGCGCTCCAGTTCCTGGACCCCGGCGACGAGCGCCGGCTGGTGCTCGAGCACTACCTGGACCGTGCCAAAGGGCTCTTGGGCGGCCACGAACGGCTGCTCAACTAGGCGGCCGTCGCTGCTTGTTGCTCCTCCGGTAGCCTGCTGTTTCGGCTCAGCCGGCGGGCTCCGCGGCCCCGACGCGCCTCTCGGCTCGAGCCTTGAACAGGTTGATGGTAAGCACAGCCGCGAGGGTACAAAAGCCCGCCGCCTCCACCGCTAGGCTCGGGTAGAAGATGGCGGCGGTGCCGATGGTCGCTAAGAGGCGGCTGACGAGGTCCAGCCGGGTAAACATATAGCCCTCCAAGGCGGCGGCAAAGGCGAACAGCGCCGCAAAGGCGGTCAGCACGTTCCAGGCTACCAAGGGGACGGGCCCGCCCATGATGATCTCGGGGTTGAAGACCATGAAGAGCGGGATGAGGTAGAGGCCCTTGGCGAACTTCCAGGCGGCGAAGGCCGTCTTCATGGGCTTGGCCTTGGCGATGCCCGCCGCGGCAAAGGCCGCCAGGGCCACGGGCGGGGTCACGTTGGAGTCCTGCGAGTACCAGAAGATGACCAGGTGGGCGATCACCAGCGGGATGCCGAACTCGCTCTGCAGGGCGGGCGCGGTCAGGACCGCCAAGACGATATAGGCGGCCGTCACCGGCAGGCCGAGGCCGAGCACGAGGCTGGCCAAGGCGACCAGCAGCAGGGCCAAGACGACGTTGCCCATCGAGAAGCTGATCATCAGCGACGAGAACTTGAGCCCCAAGCCGGTGAGACCGATCATGCCCACCACGATGCCGGCAATGGCGCAGGCGACGCTCACGGGGATGGCGTTGCGGGCGCCGGTCTCGAGCGCCTCTAAGAGCTTGACGGCGCCCAGGCCGAGCATCGCCAGGGGTGCTTGCGGCGCCTCGGCGCCCGCCCGCGGCCACAACAAGCGCTGCACCAAGATCCGCAGGACCGACACCGCGATGACGCTGATCACCGCGACAAAACCCACGCGAGCGGGCGACACGTTGAGCATCAGGAAGTAGACGAGCACCCCGAGCGGGAGGAGAAAGTGCCAGCCCCCGCGGAAGACCTCGCCCAGCCGGGGCAGTTCCGAGCGCTTCATGCCCCTCATGCCGCGCTTGGCCGCGATGATATCGACGAAGAGGTAGACGGTGGCGAAGTACATGATGGCGGGCAGGACGGAGAGCTTGACGATCTCCAGGTAGGGCAGGCCGGTGTACTCGGCGATCAGAAAGGCCCCGGCGCCCATGATGGGCGGCATGATCTGCCCGCCGGTGCTGGCGGCCGCCTCGACCCCGCCCGCCTCCTCGGGCGTGTAACCGAGCTTTTTCATGAGCGGGATGGTGAAGGCACCGGTCGTCACCACGTTGGCGATCGAGGAGCCGGAGATCGAGCCCATAAAGGCCGAGGCCACCACCGCGGCCTTGGCCGGCCCGCCCCGCTGCCGGCCCGCCGCGGCGTAGGCCAGATCGATAAAGAACTTGCCCGCCCCGGTTACTTCCAGGAAGGCTCCGAACAGGATGAAGATAAAAACGTAGGTGGCCGCCACGCCCAGCGGCACGCCGTAGATGCCCTCCTGGCCCAGGTAGAGCTGCGCGACGATGCGCTCGACGGGATAGCCGCGGTGCGCCAGGATGCCCGGCAAGAAGTCACCCAAAAAGGGCAGCGCGCCCCGCGCCCCGGCCATGGCGTAGACGATGAAGAGCGCGCCGATGATGGTGATGGCGACGCCGGTGACGCGGCGGCTGGCCTCCAGGAGGACCACCACCGTGATGATGCCCGCGAGGATGTCCTCCCGCGCCCAGAAGCCGGCCCGCCCGAAGATGGCGTCTAAGTGGTAGGACAAGTAGAAGCCCGAGTAGACCGCGCCGCCGATAAAGGCGAGGTCGATGAGCCAGCCCAGGAGACCGCGCTGGCGGCCTTGGCCGGAGACCGGAAAGACTAAAAAGGCCAGCACCATGATGAAGGCCAGGTGGATGCTGCGCTGGTAGAAGATGTTCAAGAGGCCGATGCCGGAGGTGTAGAGCTGGAAGAGCGACAGGGCGACCCCGACGGCGACGACCGCCGCGAGCACGAGCTTGGGCAGGTGGGCGAGCGGCGCCTCGCCCGTGGGTGCGGCGCTGGTTATGGCGGCATTGGGCGCGTCCTTCATCCGCGCCGGTCCTTCTGGCCGCTCTCGGCTTTCGTGCTCGCTGGGCATGATCCTTCCCCGGTCGCTGTACCAACTATGCTCACTATAGCTCGAGCCCCAGCCGCCTTTTCACTGAGCGAGTAGACGCGCCCACCGTGGGCGACGCGGTGGTCTACCCGCGGGCTGCCGACGCGCAGGAGGTAGCGGTTGCCGGAGACGGGCTCGTCGATGCCGGTTATGACGTAGCCGCCGTGGCCGTCGGAACGAACCGTGCCGCGGCCGGGGGTGGGGCCGAGGCCGGCGGCAAAGTCGGGGGTGTGGTGGCTGATGAGGAGCATCTGGCCGTCCCTATAGGCGTAGCAGTCGCGGACCGCAAAGCCCGTGACCGAGTGGTTCCAGAGCAGGCACCAGGTGTCTCCCTCGGTGAGCTCGAGGCGGAGCAGCGTCTCGCCGGCGGCGGTCGTGACGCAGAGCTCGGCGGCGAGGCCGTAAGCCATGAGCCCGTAAGCCACAAGCAAGGTAAAGAGCAGCGCGGCCAGGCGCCGCCCTGCTCCCCTTTGTGTATGCATGCAGGGGCTAGTCGCCCAGGAGGCGTTCGGGGATTTCGGCGCCGGTCTCTTCCAAGTAGCGCACCGCTCCGGGGTGCAAGGGAATGGGCGAGGCCTCGAGGCTGAACGCCACGGTGGTGTCGGAGGCCGCCGGGTGGATGGCGATGAGCTCGTCGACGTGCTCGTAGAGCGTCCGGGTGACCCCGTAGGCCAGCTCTTCGTCCATCTCCTCGCTGACGATGAGCACGTTGGGCGTGCTGATGGTGGGCACCTCCTCGGCGACGCCGGGGTAGATCTCGGCGCGCAAGGTGTAGGGGGCGAAGGTCGGCTCGGCCGCTACGGCGTTGGCGATCTCCTCCTCGCTGAGCGCGATGAGCACGACGTCGCGGGTCGAGGCGAGGTCCAAAATCGAACTGGTAGGCGGGCCGACGCTCCAGAAGCCCGCGTCGATCTGGCCGTCGCGCAGGGCGGCCGCGGTCTCGTTGAAGTTGAGGCGCTCGGGCGTGAAGTCGTCGTAGGTGATGCCGTTGGCCGCCAGGATGGTCTGCGCCGAGACCTCGGTGCCGCTGCCCGGCGCGCCGACCGACACCCGCCTGCCGCGCAGGTCTGCCAGTGAGGTGATGCCCGAGTCCGCGAGCGTCACGATCTGCACCGCGTTGGGGTAGATCGCCGCGAGCGCGCGCAGCTCGTCGAAGGTGCGACCCGCCAGGGGGCCCTCGCCCGTGCCGGTATAGGCCTGGAGCACGGTGTCGGCCAGGGCCAGAGCCATATCGGCCGCGCCCGAGACGATCAGGCCCACGTTTTCGACCGAGGCGCCGGTGACCTCGGCGACGGCGTTATAGCCCTCGACGTGGCGGTTGATGAGCTCGGCTAAGCCGCCACCGTAGACGTAGTAGACGCCGCCGGTGCCGCCGGTGGCGATCGACAGCTCCTGCTGGGCGAGCGCGCTGCTCAGGGTGACGCTCAGGGTCAAGGCGAGACCGAGAGCCAGGGAACGCAAAGTACGCATGATGTCCTCCTTCTTGATTTGCTCCATCACTATAACAGGCTTCTGCCCAGACTGCACTTCATCGTTCCATGATCAGCTAGACTCGGGGGATGAAAGCCGACGACCTGCCTGACGACCTCAACGCGCGCATCGGCGTCCTCACCCGCCGCGAGGTCGAGGCGCGCCTGCTGGGGCCCTTGATAGCCGCCTTTTCGGCACGCTTCGGCGAAGAGGTCACCTTGGAGGTCCTGCGCGAGGTCGTCACCGAAGCGGCGCGCGCCTCCGGCGAGAGCATGCGCGAAGCGGCGGGCTCGGATACGCTTGCGGCCTTTGCTGAGGGCTGGGAGCCCTGGTTTCGGGGCGGCGCGCTCGAGACCATTGAACTCGAGAGGTCGCCGGAACGCTGGAGCTTCAACGTCACGCGCTGCCGTTACGCCGAGCTCTACCGTGCCCTGGGCATGACCGGGCTCGGCGCGACGCTGTCGTGCCGCCGCGACGCCGCGCTCGTCGAGGGCTTTAGCGACGACATCACCCTCGAGCGCACGCAGACGCTGATGCAGGGCGCCTCCCACTGCGACTTCCGCTACCGGCGCCGCGACGAAACCCTGGATCGCTAGACCTCCGCCCAATTCTCGACCTTCAGGCCAGGAACGCGCGTGAACTCGCGGACGTTGTTGCTGACCAGGGTGAGCTCTGAGCTGAGGGCGTGGGCGGCGATGAGCGTGTCCAAGGCGCCGATGGGTGTACCTTGAACCTCGAGCGCCGCGCGAAGCCGCCCGTATGCGATCGCTGCCCGAGCGTCGAAGTCAAGCAGGGTCAGAGGCAGCAGGAAGTGCTCGAGCGCTTGCGCATTTTGGGTGGGGCGGCGGCTCTTATGGACACCGAAATGCAACTCGGCCGCGGTGATCGACGAAACGGCGATGTCGCCCACGGCGTAAGCATTGAACCTTTGCAAGACCTCCTGCGGCTTTTTGCGAATGAGGTAGATGCAGATGTCGGTGTCGAGAAGAAAGGTCATTCAAAGAGGGGGTCACGAGTCTGGCTCTGGGGCTGCTCCCGCTCGGCCATAAAGTCCTCGGAAAAGCGCTCGAGGCTCTCGGCCAGCGTCTGCCACGACGCCTCATAGGGAAGAAGGACAACAGCGTTCCCCACTCTCTTGATAAAGACCTTGTCCCCACGAAAGCGAAACTCCTTGGGCAACCGGACTGCCTGGCTCTTGCCGTTTAGGAATAATCTTGCCGTAGCCGTCTTTGCCGTAGCCATCACTCATCCTCCAACGGATCAGGTATATGCCTATAGTCTATATTCACAGTCTATACTCAAAGTCTGTACTCGATGGTAGGGAGCGGCGGGGTGTTTTCCGGTCCTGCTCGCGGGTAGACTGCTTCTATGGAAGGTCTTGTCATCGCCGAAGCCCTGGCACCCCTGCGGGCGCGTTTGCCCGTGGAGCGCCTGAGCTGGCGCTTTCCCGACGCCCAGACCTTCGTCCTGCCCCTGGCGGCGGGCACGCTCTGGCTCTACCTGAAGCCGCCCAACCCGCGCCTGGGCATAGAGAGCGGCTACCCTTCCGCGGGCAACAGCGCCAGCGGCTTTCAGGCGCTGTTGGCCTCGAGGGCGGTGGGCCCGCTCCTGGAGGCCGAACAAGACAAGCTCGACCGGGTGGTTAGCTTTTACTTCGGCGCCGACGAGGGCTTCGTGAAGCGCCCGCCCGTTCGCCTCGTCGCCGAGCTGACGGGGCGCAACGCCAACCTCACCCTGCTGGACGAGGCGGGGCTCGTTTTGGGGGTCATGCGCGAGGTGACGAGCAGCGTCAACCGCTTCCGCGAGCTGCGCCCCGGCCTGCCCTACACGCCGCCGCCGCCCTACCATAAGCTCGACCCTCGCGCGGCGACGGACGCCGACTTGGCGGCGGCTCTGCGCGGCGCCAAGCTTGGGGACATTCGCAGCCTGCTCGACGGCGTCGGCCCCGAGCTGACGCGGGCGCTGGCGGCGCGGCTCGAGCTGGCGCCGGGGGCGCCTGTGG
>JALZLY010000231.1 GCA_030858465.1 Deinococcota bacterium | reverse complement strand
AGGTTCCAACGGGCGGGGTGCATGGCACACCCCTAAGCTCCGTAACCGAAAGCGGCCCTAGTGGGTCGCTGTAGGGAGAAAGAGAATCCCCCGGCTTTAGCCGTGGGGAGTGTCAAACAACGGCTGAACCCTGCTGGCTTTGCTCCTATGCGGTCCGGCAAACACGCCTTGCCCGCGTCGTCTACGGTCGCACGAGTCCGCCCGTCGGTGGCATCACCTCCACGTATCCGATCCTGCTCACGACGGATGTTCCCTCCTGGGGGGAGCCACCTGAGGTGCTTGGCGGCGTGCTCGAGGAGGCGTGCATAGCCCTGACAAAGGGGAACGCATGAACCGCGACGAACTGCCGAACACGGCGTTTATCGACCCGACCGGGGCGAACGTCGCGGCGGTCAGGCTTGATTGACGAGTAGAGAGTTGTTAGGACAGCCCCAGCGAGATGTACTTGACCTCGAGGTACTCCTCCAAACCCCACTTGCCGCCCTCGCGGCCGACGCCGGACTGTTTCATGCCGCCAAAGGGGGCGTGTGGCACCGAGGGCATGCCGTCGTTGACGCCGACGATGCCGTAGTCGAGGCTTTCGGCCACCCGAAAGGCGCGGGCGAGGTCGCGGGTGTAGAAGTAGGCGGCCAGGCCGTAGGGGGTGCTGTTGGCGGCGCGGACCGCCTCCTCGTCCGCGCCAAAGGAGAGGATGGGCGCGACGGGGCCGAAGGTCTCCTCCTGCATGAGCTGCATCTCGGGGGTGACGCCGCTTAGGACGGTCGGTTCGAAGTAGAGGCCGCCCGTCGCCTTGCCGCCGGTGACCACCCGGGCGCCCCTCGCTAGGGCGTCGGCGACGTGAGCCTTGACCTTGGCTAGCCCCTGCGCGTTCACCAGCGGGCCGATCTGCGTGCGTTCGTCCAAGGGGTCGCCCACCTTGAGGCCTCGAGCGGCCTCGGCGTAGCGCTCGGTAAAGGCGTCCAGAATGGAGTTCTGCACGTAGATGCGGTTGGTGCAGACGCAGGTCTGGCCGGCGTTCCTGAACTTGCAGGCCATCACCTCGCGCACGGCCTTGTCCAGGTCGGCGTCGCCGAAGACGATGAAGGGCGCGTGGCCGCCCAGCTCGAGCGACACCTTCTTGACCGTCTTGGCGGCCTTTTCGTAGAGCATGCGGCCGACCTCGGTCGAGCCCGTGAAGCTGATCTTGCGGACGCGCTCGTCCTCCAAAAAGACATCCGAAAGGGGGCCGGGCTCGGAGGTAGGCAGAACCTGGAGAGTGCCTCCTAAGCCGCCCGCCTCCTCCCACAGCGCCGCCAGCTTGAGCGCGGAGAGCGGCGTCTGCTCGGCGGGCTTGAGCACGAACGAGCAGCCGGCGGCCAGGGCCGGCGCGGCCTTGCGGGTCACCATCGCCGCCGGGAAGTTCCAGGGGGTCACGGCGTAGACGGGACCGACGGGCTGCTTGATGACCAGCAGGCGCTTGTGCGCGGCCGGGCTCGCCACCGTCTCGCCGTACACGCGCTTGGCCTCCTCGGCGTACCAGCCCACGAAGCCGGCGGCGTAGCTGACCTCGCCGCGCGCCTCGGTGATGGGCTTGCCCATCTCGAGCGTCATGGTGCGAGCGAGCTCGTCTCGGTGTGCCAGGATCAGGCTCTGCCAACGCGCGAGCACCTCGGCGCGCTCAAAAGGCGTCTTGGCCCGCCAGCTCTCGAAGGCGCGCACGGCGACGCCGATAGCCTCTTGCGCTTCGGCCGGGCCGCAGTCGGCGATCTCGGCGAAGCTCTCGCCGGTGGCGGGGTTGATGACCCCAAAGGTCTTGGCGGCGTCCCGCCAGCGGTCGCTCAGGTAGCTTGCCTTGCGTTCTAAGGTCAACATAGCTCAGCATAGCACCGCTCGCCGTGGAGACCCCGCCGGTCGGCAACGAGGGAGCACGGCAGCGCGGATGGCAATAAGATGGCGATAAGAATGGCAATGAGAAAGAATGGTAACAAGAAAAGAATGGTAAGCACCTACACAAAAGTTCTTGTGAAGTTCTCAGCGCTAAGAGCCACAATCTGGCGAAGGCAAGGGGAGCAGCTTCCACAATTTCTTTTGCATGGCTACTTAACAAGAAAAGAATGGTAACAAGAGAGGACAATAAGATTCGGGCTGCAATTCTAGGGGGCTGCTTGTGTTAAGACTGGAGGCATTATGAAGCGCCGTCCTGCTCGAGCCTTGCCCTCGTCCCCTCTCCCGTCCCTGTCCCTGGCAGCCAGACCCTGGCCGGGTGGCGTGCGCCGTCTGTGGCTAGCCGCGCTACGGGTAGCCGTTCTCTGTCTGGGCGTCCTCTCGCTGGCCGGCCAGGCGCAGCCGGCGTCCAGTCCGGACGACTTTGCCCGGGGCATGCGGATCGACATCCTCAGCGACGCGCCCCTGCAGAGCGTGCCCCTGCCGGCGGAGGTCTACCAGGGGGTCACCCAGGAGGGCTTGCGGGACCTGCGCGTCTTCAACGCGGCCGGGCAGGTGGTCCCGCACGTGGTGGTCAGCGCGACCGAGATCGATGTGCCCGCGCCCCGCTTGGAGCGCGTGCCGGCCTATTCGCTCGCGACCCAAGAGGATGCGGTAGAGGCTGAACAACCGCCCGCCGCCGCGACGCCGCCCGCGGCCGACACGGACGAGGACCCTGGTTTGGAGGGCGTGCTCGGCCTGGACGACCCCGACCCCGGCCCGGCCAGCTACCTCATCGACGCCTCGGCGGTGGACGGCGAGATCAGCGGGCTGAGGCTCTTCTGGGACGAGTCCGCCTCCTTTATGAGCGTGATCGCGGTCGAGTCGAGCGACGACCTGCTGAGCTGGGAACCCTGGAGCGAGCCGGTGACGGTGGCCGGGCTGCGCGGCCAGGAGGTGGTCTTGACCCGCAACGAGATCGGCCTGCCGGCGCGGCGGGCGAGCTATATCCGCCTCATCCACAGCGGGGGCAGCCCGCTGCCGTTGCCGGCGCTGACCCACGCCGAGGTCGAGCTCGACACCGGGGTGGACGAAGGGGCGCGGCAGTGGTGGCGCCCCGGGCTCGTCTCGAGCGAGGGCAACCTCCACACCTTCGAATTGGCCGCCTGGGTGACCGTCGACAGCATGCGCCTCGTCATGCCGGCCGGAAACGCGCTCGCCGAGGTTACCCTGGCCTCGGCCACGGGGCCCAACCGCGGCTGGCAGGAGCGCTTCGCGGGGCTCTTCTACAGGCTCGAAGGGGCGCAGACCGACCAAACCGCGAGCTTCGTGCCGGTGAGCGACCGCTACTGGCGTCTGGCGCTGTCGGGCCTGCGCCTGGAGGAGGTGACCTTGGAGCTCGGCCAGATTCCCGAGCGGCTCGTCTTCCTGGCGCGGGGCGAGGGACCCTACACCCTGGCCTACGGCAGCGCCCTGGTGGGCGAGGAGGAGGTGCGGCTGAGCAGCTTGAGTGACCTGCGCCCGCTCCGAGACGGAGACATCGAGATCGTAGCCGCCAGCCTCGGCGCGCCCTTCGAGCTGGGCGGCGAGAGCAGGCTGGTCGCGCCGGGAGCGGTGCGGCTGCAGTTCACCATCTTCATCGCCGCACTGCTCGCCGTGCTCATGGTGACGCTCATCTTCTTGAGGCGCAGGCTCGAGCGGCGGCGCAGCGAGCCCGCCACCCAGTAGCGCCACCCAGCAGCGCCACCCAGTAGGCCTCGAGCCCCGTCGTATCAGCTCTCCGCTTGAGGAGCAACTTCGGGGGCGACCTCGAGCGCGAGCAGGTCCTCGACCGTCTCTCGCGCGCGCGCCAGCCTGACCTCGCCCCTGACCTCGCCGCCCAGGATGACCACCTCGGCCGGGCGCAGGCTCGAGGCGTAGTTCGAGCTCATGCCGAGGCCGTAGGCGCCGGCCTGTTCGACCGCCAGGAGGTCGCCCGCTCGCGGCCTCGGCAGGCTGAGCCCGCGGCCCAGGCGGTCGGCGTTCTCGCAGAGGGGCCCGTCTATGTCCACCACCGTCTGCGGTCTGTCCTCGGCGTCCTCGGCGTCCGCGGCGATGAGGCGGATGGGGTGCTCGGCGCGGTAGAGCGCCGGGCGGATGAGCTCGGCCATGCCGGCGTCGGCGATGACGTGGGTGACGGGCCCGTCCTTGACGTGCAGGACGCGCGTGAGCAGGACGCCCGCCTGGGCCACCAGGTAGCGCCCCGGCTCGATCATCAGGGTCAGGCCGAAACTCTTGGCGAAGCCGCGCACGCGGGTGGCGAAGGCCTCCAGAGGAAAGCCCGGCACCGCGAAGCCGCCGCCGATGTCCAAGAGCTTGGCCTCGCCGTAAGCCTGGTAGAGCTCGCGAAGCTGGCCGAGGATATCGTCGTAGATGCCCACCTCTTCGATCTGCGAGCCGGCGTGGACGTGGAAGCCGGCGAGCCGCCCGCGCTCGGCCAGCCCTTCGGCGAGCTCGGCGACGGTGTCAAAGGGCATGCCGAACTTGGACTCGGCGGCGCCCGTCGCCAGGTGCTCGTGCGTCCCTGGGTCGAGCCCGGGGTTGAGCCGCAGCAAAAAGCGCGTTCCCCCGTCCTCTGCACTACCCTGCGCCTCCCAGGCCTGAAGCTGCGAGGGGCTGTCCAGGCTGACCAGCGCGACGCCGGCCTCACGTGCTTGCGCCCGCATCGCCTCTGGTTGCGCCGGGCCGCCGAGGATGACGCGCTCGGCGGGAAAGCCGGCGCGCAGGGCGCGCGCCAGCTCGCCCAGGGTGATGACCTCGGCGCCGAGACCCTGCCGCGCCAGGTGGCCCATGACGGCGCCCGCGGGGTTGGCCTTGACCGCGTAGTAGATCAGGGCGCCCGGCAGGGCCAGCTTGAGGCGCCCGAGCTGGCGGCTCACCTCGCCGAGGTCGTAGACATAGGTCGGTGTGCCGAAGCGCTCGGCGATGTCGCTCAGGAGGCGGTCTCTCTCGCTGCTGTCTCTCCCGCTGCTGTCAGCCTGCATGCTCACCCTGCCCGCTCACCCTGCCCGCTCACCCTGCCCGCGCTGCCTCATGTGCCGAGTATAAACCGTTTCGCGCCTGCTCTTTGCGCCGTGACCCGGCTGCTCGCCCCTTGACTCAGCCCTGGGGGCGCGCTTGCGCGGCCAGGAGGTCGCGGATCTCTTGCAAAAGGACCACTTCGGGCGCCGGCGCGGCCTCCTCGAGCGCCGCCTCGAGCCGGCGCAGGGCTTGCAGCCGGACCACCGCGCGGACCACCAGGAACATGGCGAAGGCGACGATCAGAAAGTTGATGACGGCGTTGAGAAAGAGGCCGTAGCGCAAGACCGGCGCGCCGGCCGCCTCGGCCTCGGCGACCGAACCGTAGAGCTGGGCGCCCCGCAGGATAAGGGCCAGCTCCGAATAGTCCACCCCACCCACCAAGAGGCCGATGATGGGCATGAGGATGTTCTCGACCAGCGAGGTGATGATGGCGCTAAAGGCCACGCCCACCACCACCGCCACCGCCAGGTCGATCACGTTGCCGCGCGCGATAAAGGCTCTGAAGTCAGCGAAAAACTGTTTCATGGCTCTCCTTCTCGAGGTCAGGTCCCGCACGTGGGGCAGGGCCTCCGCCGGGGCGTGACGCTTGCGCCGCTCGAGTCTAACAAAAGCCCTCAGTCAGGGCGTCCGGCCGCCGCTCTGCCAAACCAGGCGTTGAGCTCGAGCACCCAGGCGAGCCCGAGCAGCCAGCCCGCCAGGACGTCCGAGGGGTAGTGGACCTGCAAGTAGACCCGCGACAGGCCGACGCCGAGCGCCGCGAGGGCGGCGAAGACCGCGAAGGGCAGGCGGTAGCGCGGGCTGCGCCGCCACCAGACCAGCGCCAGGCTCGACAGGAAGGCCGCGGTGCCCAGGCTGTGCCCGCTCGGAAAGGAAAAGGAGCCCGTGTGCATGAGCGGCTCGAAGAGGTCGGGCCGGGGCCGCGCCAAGAAGCCCTTGACGAAGAGGATGAGGCCGCCCGCGCCCGCCACGCTGAGCCCGAAAAACAAGGCCTCGCGCCGCCAGAAGCGCCGCAGCAGGACGGCCGTGAGAAGCGACAGCGCGGCCAAGACGTGGATCGAGCCCAACTGGGTCAAGAGCGACATGACGCCGGTCAGCGCCGGGCTCTGCAGGTCGTAAAACAGGGTCAGCAGCGGCGCGTCGAAATAAGAAGCCCTCGCGCTCGTAGACCTCGTCGGCGAGCTCGAAAAAGAGCCAGAGCCCGCCCAGCAGGACTCCCCAGTAGACCAGCACCGGCCAGCGCAGCCTCTTGCGCAGGTCGCCGCGCCTAGTCAAGGGGCTCCACGAAGCGCTGGACCTCGAGGCGGTAGCCGTCGGGGTCGCGCGCGAAAAAGTGGTAGATGCGGTAGCCTTCGCTCAGCCGGGGCGCGCCCTCGGTTTCGACGCCCAAGCTGCGCAGCCGCCCGTAGAGGCCGTCCACGTCGTTAGCAAGCAGCGTGAGGATGAGTCCCTGGTGCCGCGGCAGCGGGCCGTCATGCTGGCAAAAGCCCAGGTAGGCGCCCGCCGTGACGCGAAAGATCAGGCAGGTCTCCTGGTCGCGGGCGAGAGGGAGCTTGAGGTCACGGCCGTAGAAGTCGGCGGTCGCCGCGAGGTCGTGGCAGGGATAGAAGGGGATCAGGCCGTGGATGTCGAAAGTAGAAGGAATGGTCATAGCACAGGTCATAGCACACCTCGAGCGGGCTGGGAGAGGGCTGGATGGTCTTTCCTGGACCCCAATCCCCAGGTCCGTCAGTAGTCCACCGGCCGCAGATAGAACTCGCCGATGGCGGTAGACGAGATCATCGCTTGAATCGGCCCTTGGCGCTTCCAGTGGGTCTGGGCGACCTTGCCCTTGACCAGGTCTAGCTCCCTCTGCTCGAAGCCCAGGCCGCGGATGGAGCCGTCTTCGTAACCCGCCAGGTGATGCAGCAAGATGGTGTCGGCGCGCTCGTAGCTGATGCCCAGGTCGCCCTCGTCGGACTGGCCTTCGATCAGGTCGGCGCTGGGCGGCTTGCTGACCACCTCGTCGGGCACGCCGAGGTGCTTGGCCAAGGCCCAGACCTGGGTCTTGAAGAGGTCGCCCAAGGGGTTGACGGGCGGCGCGTCGTCGCCGTGCCAGGTGTAGTAGCCGAAGAGGCGCTCGGTCTTGTTGCCGGTGCCGAGCGGCAGGGCGGCCCACTGAGCCGACTTGTCGAAGCCGATCATCATCCTGACCCGGCTCATGAGGTTGCCCTTCCGGTGCGGCGTTATGCCGGGCGCGAGGCTGGCGTAGCCGTCCACCGCCGCGGTGATGTCGATGGTCTCGCTGTGAACGCCCAAATCGTCGATGACGAGCCCCGCGTGCTCGAGCGAAGCAGGACTCGAGGTCCTATAGGGCAGGCGCAGGACGCAAACGTTCTCGGGACCGAAGGCTCGAGCGGCCAGATAGGCCGTCACGGCGCTGTCCACGCCGCCGGAGAGGGCGACGAGGACCTTGTCGAAACCCTTGCGGCCCACCTCGTCCCGCAAAAAGGCGATCAGAAAGTCGCTGACGAGCGGCAGGTTGAGCTCGAGGCGCCCTTGTGGGCGGCCCTCGGCGCGGATCAAGGTGATGCCTGGCGTTTTTTCGGTGACGGTCATGGTCGGCTGTTCGCCTCCTCAAAGGCGCGCACGAGCTCGGGCAGGTTGGCGCGCAAATCGGCCAGGAGCGGGTTCTCGTAGCGGGCCACGGCGACGGCCTCGAGAAAGATGTCTACCAGCAAGACCGCCTCCGTAAAGAGGGGCGCCTCGGCGATGACCCGGCCCCGCGGGTCCACGGCGTTGGACAGGCCGGTAAAGCCCTTGCCGCCCTCGAAGCCGGTCAGACCGCTGGTCAGGACGAAGACGCCGTGCTCGGCGGCGATGCCCTCGGCGGTCGCCAGCCAGCGGCGGGCGTTGGCGGGGACGCTGCCGGCGAAGTCGCGGGCGGGGGAGGCGGTCGGGATGTAGAGGACGTCGGCGCCCTTTAGGGCCAGGACGGCGGCGGTGCTCGAGTGCCAGGCGTCCTCGCAGATCAGCATGCCGGCCCGGCCGAAGCGGGTGTCGAAGGCGTCTACGTGCCGCCCGCGCGTCACGAAGCGCTCCTCGTCGAAAACGCCGTAGCTGGGCAAGAAGAGCTTGCGGTGCACGTGCTTGATGCCCGCCTCGGCGGTGCCGAACTCGGCGTAGAGGGCGCTGTTGTAGAAGTCGCCGCCGTCGCGTTCATAAAAGCCCAGGCAGATGTCCAGGGGCGCCTTCCAGCCCGCCTCCGCGAGGCAACCTCCCAGCAGCTCGTAGAGCGCCTCGGCGCGTATCGCCTGCTCGCGCACCCCCGCCTGCAGAAAGTAACCCGAGAGCGAGGTCTCGGGCAGGCACAGCACACCGACCTCCTCCTCCTCGAGCCGCCTCAAGATCTCGCTGAGCCGCGCCAGGTTGCGGCGTAACTGGCCCTTGACGGGCGTGAACTGGACGAGGGCGTGACGGATCATGCGCTTATTCTAAGCCCTTTGCCCCCGCCACTTCTTGGGGCGCACCTCATTTCGGAGCAGGGCATTTCGGAGCAGGGCGCGGTGAGCTTTCCACCCTTCACGAAGGATCGTGAAGGCAATGACCCGTTAAAAGAAGGCTGATAGACTACTAGGGGTTGGGGCCACGCAGGCTCTAGGACCCGAGGTCAGGGCCACTGGGCCCCGTGACCTAGGTTAGGGCCACTGGGCCCCGTGACCTGAGGTTAGGAGTGGACTGTGGATATTGTGCTGGCAAGCGCCTCGCCGCGCCGCCTCGAGCTGCTCGGCAGGTTGGGGCTCCTTTTCAGGGCCGTCCCGGCCGACATCGACGAGACGCCCCTCGAGAACGAGGCGCCCGAGGGGCTGGTCGAGCGCCTCAGCCTGGCGAAGGCGCGGACGGTGGCCGGGCGTTACCCCGAGGCACTGGTCATCGCCGCGGACACGGTGGTGGTGGACGGCGGCGTCCTCAACAAGCCCCGGGACGCCGCGGAGAACCGCCGCTTCATCGCGCGGCTCTCCGGCCGCGTGCATCACGTCCATACCGGTCACGCGCTGCTCTATGGGGGGCGGGAGAGCGCGGCGGTGGTCACCACGGCGGTGCGCTTCCGGCCGCTCACGGCGCGCGAACAGGACTGGTACGTGAGAACGGGTGAGGGCCTCGACAAGGCGGGCGGCTACGGCGTCCAGGGTTACGGTGCGGCCCTCGTCAGTCGCCTCGAGGGCTGCTATTTCAACGTCGTGGGCCTGAGCCTCTCTCACCTGCTGGAGGCCGCACGGGGGCTGGGGGTCGAGCTTGTCTAGCCTCGAGAAAGCCTGGTACACCTTTTTGGTCCTGGCGGTCCTGACCTTTCTCTCGGTCGCCTTTGTGGGGCAGGCGCCCTTGGCGCTGTCGAGCGCGGTGGCCCTGCCTCACGACCTGCCCTACGCCCTCAGCGTCAACCTGCGGCAGACGCTCGACAGTGCCGCCGACCGCCGCGACTTTCGCGCCGAGGCCGAGCGCCTGCGGCTGCGCGTCTTAGCGCTCGAGGACACCAACCGCCGGCTCGAGGACAGGGTGGACAGCCTGAGGACCATCGTCGCCGTGCGCGAGGATCAGTCGCACGGCGTGGTCCTCTCCGCAACGGTCACGGGCGTGGATCCGAGCCCCCTGCTCGCGCGCCTCACCCTGGGCCAGGGCGCGGCCGGCGGCGTGGCCCAGGGCATGCCCGTGACCGTGCCC
>JALZLY010000230.1 GCA_030858465.1 Deinococcota bacterium | reverse complement strand
GTGTAGTCCCCGTTTGGAGGCTCGCTGCGTTCGGCAATGGTGACAGCCGGGTACACCATCGCTTCCCTAAAGAGGCGTGTTGCTTGGTCCTCATCCGGCGGCGCGAAGGTTACGGCCTTAAAGTCGGTGATGGAGAGAATGGTCACTGTCTTCGGCATAGCATCGCGCAGTTCGTGGGCGTAGTGAGTGTTTAGGAAACGGTTTGGCGTGATGTAGCCAAGCTTGCCGCCCTTTCTTAACCAAGCACGCTCGCCTGAAACGGCACGCTCGATGAATGGCAAGAAAATATCGTATTTTCCCTTGGCCCAAAGATACTTGCCCAGCCAGTATTGCTTCTGGATGTCGGGCAGGTTTTGCACGCGCACATAGGGCGGGTTGCCCACCACGAAGTCGTACTTCAGGTAGTGCTTTAAGACCAGGCCGAGCATCAGGTCCTCGAGCGTCTTTAAGAACCTGCCGTCGCCGTGCTGCTCCTTGAGCATCTTCAGCTTGTCCCATACGCCCCCAGCATAGGGCGCCAGATAGGTCGTCAGCTCATCCGGGTTGGGCTCGAAGAGGGCGAGTTCGCTCCTTAGGAGCGTGCTCAAGTCGGGAAGGTCGGCGCCGCGCCTACCCTCGTCGTAGGCTTGGGAAAGCCCTTCGACGGCGGCGAAGACGGACTGGAGCGCCAAGAGCCAGAGGCGTTCGTTCTGGATTTTCCCTTGGTTCCTGGCGGCCTCGAGGCTGGGAAAGGTGAGGCCGACGCGAAGGGCTTGGCCCTTGGCGGCAGGGTCCTTGATGGGCAGTTCGACGTAGGCGGTGATGGTGTCGCTGCCGAAGTCGAGGCCGTATTCCATGCCGCGCCGCTGCACGTCGCCCTCGACCACCTCCTGCCTGAGCGAGTCGGTGCGGACGATGGGCAGGCGGCGCAAGACCAGCTTGGGGTCTTTCTGGACGGCCCTGGCGTAGAGCGGCACCAGGAGGGCGGCGGCGTTGATCTGCGCCATCATCACGGCGAAGGGATTGACGTCGAAGGCGACCAGGCGGAATTCCTTGGTGATGCCGTCCAGGGTCTCGACCGGGTCGCGCTCCGCGTTGGCCTTCAGGTAGCGCCGCAGGGCGGTGATCAAGAAGGTGCCGCTGCCGGTGGCGGGGTCGAGCAGCCGGGTGCTCCTGTCGCCGGTGTAGCCGACCTCGTCCAGGATAAAGGCGACGACCTCGGGCGGGGTGTAGAACTCGCCCAGGGCCTTGCGCGTCTCGGGGTCGAAGTAGCTCTGGTAGAGCTCGCCCAGGAGGTCGCCCTCGAGCTTGGCGAAGTCGAAGCGGATGAGGCTCAAAACCGTGCGCGCGACGCTCAGGGCGAAGGCGTTTTGCGCCGCCGCGGGCGCCTCCTTGTAGTCGCGCCACCAGTCGAAGAGGTCCTGGGCGTAAATCGAGGTGAAGAGCGAGGTGGCGTAGCGGTTGAAGAGTATCTGGGTGGCCTTCAGGTAGGCCGTGGGTACAAGCCTGCCGCTGCGGTCGTCCGCTTCGCTGTCGAGGTCGCTCAAAAACCGCTTGGCGATGTGCGTGGTGCTGATGCGCCCGTCCTTGTCGTGGTCCTGAATGGCTTTGGCGAGAATCAGGCGAGCGCTGAGGAGGTAGGCGGTCTCGAGGGCGAAGGTAAAGCGGTAGATGTCCTCCTTGCGGGTGTTCGGCAAGAAGTCGCGCCACACCCTGGGCACGTCCTCGCCGCTCAGCTCTCTAGCGTAGGTCTTTTTCCAGAAGTCATAAGCGCCGTCCACGAAGCTGCTCTTGCCGAGGAGTTCGTCCAGGAGCCCTTGCATGGTGCTCACTAGGCTGCCGAAGGGACTCTCTAGCTCGAGGGCGAAAGCGCGCAGGAACTGTTCGGCGGGCAGGCTGTCGATATTGGTGAGTTCCAAACCTTCGCCGCGCGCCTCTTCCAGCCGTGTCCTCACCTGCTTGAAGTTGGTGAACTCGAGCGTCTCCTTGGCGAGGGGCGCGAGCGGCGAGGCGTCTTCGGCGAGTGCCGCCGACGTGGTTTTCAAGACGCTCTCGAGGGTGAGGCCGCTGCGCTTATACAGCCAGACATCCTCGCCGTTGCTCAAGAGGCCGTAGCTCGAGCGCAGGTCGCGCACGTAGCGAAAGAGCTGGGCTTCGTGGTCGCGCAAGCTTTCGGCGGGCTTTTTAAGCTCGACGACCACCTGGACGCTCTCGTCGGTGTTCAGGAGGCGCACGTCGGGGATGCCGCTCTTGCCTTTGCGCTTGCCGAGGATGTCCTGAGCGACGCGCATGTAGCCGAGCGCGAGGTAGACCGTTTGAAATAGCCGCTCGACGTCGTCCTCGTTCATGCCCTCGCGCAAGGCGGCGTGCATGGTGGCGAAGGCAGCCTGCAAGGGCTCCGGTTGAAGCCCGGATTGAACCATAGCTCAATCTAGCACTTGGAGCGGTGGCTGTGAAACAAGATTTTCAAACCGCTTGCCGAGCAACACCCTTCAGCGCCAGCTCGAGGCCTCTTTGGGGGACTCGAGCTTACGACCTCAGCCGCGGGTCGAAGACGTCGCGCAAGGAGTCGCCCAGGATGTTGAAGGCCATTACCGTCACGGTGATCGCCAGACCGGGAAAGATGGCCAGCCAGGGCGCGCGCTGGGCGTACTCGGTGGCCGCGCCGCGCAGCATCAGGCCCCAGGAGGCGGTGGGCTCGACGACGCCGAGACCCAAAAAGGAGAGCGAGGCCTCGAGCAAGATGACCTGTCCGAGCATGGCGGTGAGCATGATCAGGTAGGGCGCCACCAGGTTGGGGGCCATGTGGCTCAAGATGACGCGCAGGTGGCCCGCGCCGACCGCGCGCGCCCCTTCGATGTACTGCGTCTCGCGCACGACCAGGGCGCTCGAGCGCACTACCCGGGCCACCTTGGGAATGATGGGGATGGTCAGCGCGATGATGGTGTTCATCAGTCCCGGGCCGAGGATGGCCACCACCGCCAGCGCCACGATGATGATGGGAAAGGCGATGACGATGTCCACCAGGCGCTGCATCAACAGGTCGAAGGTGCCGCCGAAGTAGGCGCTGACCGCGCCCCAGAGAGCGCCCAGGGTGGTGCCCACGATGGCCGCCGAAAAGCCGATCAGGACGGCGGTGCGCGCGCCCACGATGATGCGCGAGAGGACGTCGCGCCCAAAGGTGTCGGTGCCTAACGGGTGCGCGCCGCTGGGCGGCGCGAGCTGCACCAAGAAGTTGATCTCCAAGGGGTCGTAAGGGGCCAGCCAGGGCGCGAAGACGGCGACCAGGATGATTACGACGACGGCGGCGCCCGCTAGCGCGCCGCCCGGCTGCCTGCGCACAAAGCGCCCCAGCCAGCTCCCGCTGCGCCCGGCCGCCTTGGAGGTGCCGTAGGTGACGGGTCCGGCGGCCATCAGCCGTAGGCCACCCTGGGGTCGAGCCAGGCGTAGACGAGATCGACGAGCAGGTTGACGAAGACGTAGGTAAAGGCCATGAGCAGCATCAGGCCCTGGATGATCAGATAATCGCGGCGGGCGACGGCGTCGACGAAGAGCTTGCCGATGCCGTTCAGGTTAAAGACCTGTTCGGTGACGACCAGGCCGCCGAGCAAAAAGGCGAACTCGAGGCCGATGATGGTGATCACCGGGAAGATGGCGTTCTTGAGGGCGTGCTTGGAGACGACCGCCCGCTCCCAGAGGCCCTTGGAGCGGGCGGTGCGGATGTAGTCCTCGCGGATCACCTCGAGCATGGCCGAGCGCATCATGCGCGTGGCTACCGCCGAGTAGCGGTAGCCGACCGCCAGGGCCGGCCAGATGAGCTGCGAGAGGTTCTCCAACGGGTCGCGCCAAAACGGCGTAAAGGTGGTGGGCGGCACCCAGTTGAAATAGATGACCAAAAACAGCAGGATCAAGATGCCCAGCCAGAACGACGGCGTGGCCAGCCCGGCGATGCTGAACACGCGGATGGCGTAGTCCACCCAGGTGTCCTGTTTGAGGGCGGCGAGCATGCCCAGCGGAATCGACAGGACGACGGCGATGATGGTGGCCATGACGGCGAGTTGCAGGCTGAGCTGCAAGCGGATGGCGATCTCCTGGCTCACCGGCCGGCCGGTCCACATCGAGGTGCCCAGGTCGAAGCGCAACAGCCCCCAGAGGTAGCTGCCAAACTGGGCCAGGACCGGCCGGTCGAGGCCCAGCGCCCGCCGCTCGGCGTCTATTACCTCCTGCGAGACGTAGGCGCCGGTGCCGACTAAGCGGATCTCCACGATGTCGCCCGGCACCACCCTGACAAGCAGAAAGACGATGACCGCCACCGCCAGCAGGGTGGGGAGCATCAAGAGGAGCCGCATTGCAAAGTATTTGAGCACGCCAAGTCCTTGCTCGGAGCGATCGTTTGCGGGATTACTCGCTCAGCCAGTAGGTTTCGATGTCCGGCTCGAGGTGGTGCGCGGGCGAGATGTGGTAGCCCTCTAAGCTCGAGCGGTAGGGGATGATGCGGTACCACCAGAGCACGTGGAACTGGTAGGCCTCCTCATCGAGGACGATGCGCTCGAACTCGCGCACCAGCCGCATCCTCTCCTCGGGGTCGCGCTCGCGGCTCTGCTGCTCGTAAAGCGCATCGAGCCGTTCGTCGTCGTACTGGCCGTAGTTGGCGGGGCTCAGCTCGGCCGAGATGAACTTGTTGAGCTGCACGTCCGGCTCGTCGATAAAGTCGCAGGTGAAGTCGATGGCGACGTCGTAGTCGCCGCCGCGAAGCTCGGCCAGGTAAGGGCCGGTCTCGCGCACGAGGTGCTCGGCGTTCAGGCCGATGCGCCGCCACTGGTCGATGACGTAGATGCCGATGGGCTCGTAGGGCATGCGCACGTCGCGGTTCAAGAGGGTGAAGCTGAAGCCCTGGGCGACGCCCGCCTCGTCCAGCAGGCGCCGAGCCTCCTCGCGCGCGGCCTCGATGTCGCGGCCGAAGCCCGCGATGGCCTCGAGCTCCTCTTCGGAGGGCGCGAAGGCCGAGCCGGGCCGCATGACCCCGCCTACGGGTCCGACGATGGCTATTTGCGAGAGCGCCTGTGCGCCGGCCCAGCGGTCGATGGCCAGCGTCAGGGCGCGGCGCACCCTAGCGTCGTCGAAGGGCGGGCGCTGGGTGTTGATGACCACGGTGTTGTTGCAGAGCCAGGCGCTCTCCTGGACCTCGATCTCGTCGCCGAGGGCCTGGACGAGCTCGTCGCGCTGGCTGGGGGTAAAACCGCGCAGCTCCAGGTGCGCCCGGCCACCGCGGACGGCGGCGACCTGCGCCGAGGGGTCGCGGATAAAGAGCGCCCGGTAGCTGTCCAAGTAGGGCAGGCCCTCCTTGAAGTAGTCCTCGTTGCGCCGTCCTTCCCAGTGCGAGCCGCCCACGTACTCGACGAAGGTGTAGGGGCCGGTGCCCATCACGTTGCGCTCGTACCAGTGGGGGTCTTCCTCGAGGCGGTCGGCCTGGTAGACCCAGTTGAAGGGCGAGGCCAGGTTGGCCAGAAAGGCTTCCGAGGGCCACTCCAGGGCGAAGACGACGGTGCTGTCGCCTTGCGCCTCGATACTCTCGACCATCGCGTAGGTGGCCTGGCGGACGCTGGCGACGCCCTCGGCCGGGAAGATTATCTTGTCGTAGGTCGCCTTGACGTCGCGCGCGCTGAGTAGGCTGCCGTCGTGGAAGCGCACGCCTTCGCGGATGGTGAAGGTGTAGGTGAGGCCGTCGTCGGCCACCTCCCAGCTCTCGGCGAGGTCGCCGACGACCTCGGGGAAGTTCTCGAGGTCGAATTTGATGAGCAGGTTGTAGTGAGGGCGGATGGGGTGGAGCATGGCAAAGGTCGTCTCGCGGTGGGCGTCAAAGGAGGGCGGCTCGGCAGAGACGATGTACTCGAGCACGCCGCCACGCCGCGGCTCCTCTTGCGCCCAGGTCGCTCCTGCCAGAGCGACCGCGGCTACTGTTGTAGCAACTGTTATAGCAACGGCGGCGAGCGCGCCCAGGAGGCGCCGTGCGAGCGGGTAAGGACCGTCTGTAGTCATCTTGTCACACATCCCTTCATCTTGTCACGCATCCCTTCAAAGACTGCGTTTGAGTTCACCGGCCCGGGTCATCGGGCTCGAGCCGGGCCTCTCTTTGCTATCGCTCAGCCGAGCACCCGCCACTCGCGCTGCTAAAGCGCTCGAGCATATCCGGCACCCTCCAAGCAAGGCGCTTTGCCTCCCTGGCCTTTGCGGTTCGCTAAGGAACCCCCGCTCTGCTCCGGTGTTGGCCCCTCCGGTAAGGGTCTCACTTTGCCCGATCACGAGGCAGATCTAAAAGTGGCTGATGAAAGTTACCATGGCGCCGTGACCCGCGTCAAACGCGCCTCGGCAGCAGGCTAGAGCACCTCCAGCAGGCC
>JALZLY010000229.1 GCA_030858465.1 Deinococcota bacterium | reverse complement strand
GGGCGAAGGGGGTACGTTCGGCGGGACCGACTCCGGCCCGGCCGTCTACGATCCGGAGCGAGTCATGGCATTGAACAGCGAGGGAATGCAAATCGAAGTGCTCACCGCAGACGATCTTGCGACGATCCTCGCCATCGACGGCATCACGGGCGTCGAGCCGTTCGTATCGGTCACGACTGACTACATTTCCCGGAATGACGGCATCAAGTACGAATTCGCGATTAATCCGGGCGGTGTCGGCCTCAACCTCGACCTCGTGGTCGGCAGACCGATTCGCGATGACGACACGCACGCACTACTTTTGCCGGTGAGTTACCTCGCACCGCTCGGCTTCGCGGACGCCGAGGCAGCCCTCGGACAGAGCGTGACGCTCGGTGTCACTGACGTCGGTGGGCACGCACACGTCATCTACGCCGCCATCGTCGGAGTTCAAGAGGCGACGCTCTTCGGCTCCGGCGCCATCATCAGCAAGAGTTTGAAGGAGACATTGCACGAGAGCCAGATGACGGGAATGCCCGACGGCTACCGCGATATCTACACGATGGTTGCCGCTCGGTTCGAGCCCACACAAAGCGCACTCGGCGAAATCGCTATCAAAGCCGCCCTCACTGACGCCGGTTACGACGGGATGACCTTCCAGGATCAGCTGGGCATTGTAACGTCCGTCATTAATGCCATCATCGGTGTGCTGAATGCGTTCGGCGTTATCGCCCTCATCGCCGCTGGATTTGGCATCATCAATACGCTGCTCATGTCAGTCCAAGAACGGACCCGGGAGATCGGCCTGATGAAATCAATGGGCATGAGCCGGGGCCGGTTGTTCGCGCTCTTCTCGTCCGAAGCGATCTTCATCGGCCTCCTCGGCAGCGCCCTTGGAGCGGTGGCCGCCATCGCGCTCGGTACCGTCATCAGCACCGTCATCGCGAGCGGGCCGCTCGCAGCGCTGGCAGGACTCCGAATCATCGCCTTTGACCCAGCTGCAGTCACAATCGTGGTCCTCCTGGTCATGACGCTCTCGTTCCTCGCTGGCACGCTTCCGGCAGCCCGCGCTGCGCGGCTCGACCCTATCGACGCCTTGCGGTACGAATAGCGTCGGCATCGTGCCCCCGGCCTGACGTCTCCGGCCCAAGGGTAAACCCCACCCTCTACAGACGATGCTGGGACGAGACAGTCCCAGCATCGTCTTGGACACCTTAGGCCGTTTGTCTTCAGGCGCGGGAGAGTGTGCTCCTCAGGTCTTGGAGGTGCTTGTAGACAGAAGTTGGTGGCGTGGAGCCCGATGGCTGCTCGCTGCTGCGCCACCGGCTCGTCCAGCTGGCGCAGAGGCAAGGCAACGCTGAAGCCGCGTAGGTGGAGCCCATGACTGGGCCAACTCAGAGGTCATGTGAAGCAACATCAGACAATCCCTGCGGGCATAGGCGTGTTCAATTTCTTTTCTTATCTACCCATCCCAAACAGAGGTGCTAGGGTCAAGCGACATCCAAAGGAGGCACTATGGCGGACACGGTATCCAAAGCTCAGGTCACCGACACCCTTGCCGAGGGGCAGAACCTCAGCAAGAAGAACGTCAAAGCCGTGGTCGAAGCGACCTTCGAGCACATCAGCGAGCACCTAAAGCGCGGGAACAAGGTGCAGGTCACCGGCTTTGGTGAGTTCGAGGTGCGCGACCGACAAGCGAGATAGGGCATGAAGCCCAGCACCAAGGAGAGGGTGCAGATTCCAGCGAGCAAGAGCCCAGCCTTCAAGCCTGGCAAGACCCTCAAGGACAGCGTGAACCAGTAAGGCCGATGCGCTTGCCTCTGGAACCAGTGCTGGCTCAGCGAAGACGCTACTATCATGAGTATGCTCAGTTTCGATACGCAAGCCAGCCTGGTATTCCACCTCGCCAGGGAAGAAGCCCTCAACTTGGGTCACGCCGCCGTGGAACCCGAGCACCTGCTGCTGGGTGTGCTGCGCACGGAGGATGAAGCGAGCGAACTGCTGAGCGAGTTCGGGGTGCATCTAGAGGCAATCCGGGAAGGGCTAGGAGCACTAGCAGGCCACCCCTCACCCGAGGGTGAACGCGTGGCGGTGAGCTCAGGTGCCCAAAGGGTGATGGAGCTCGCCGGGAGTGAAGCTCAGGGCTTGGGAACCAACCGCGTCAGCACCGCTCACATTCTTCTGGGCATCGTGCATCCCGATAGCTTCTACGAAAAAGGCAGCGTCGTTCGGCAGGTTTTAGAAGCCCTTGTAGATAAGAAGTCGGTGGCGGAGCATGATGGCTTCTCGCTGCTGCGGCAACACCTCATCAAGCTGGCACAGCAGCAAGCCAAGGACTAAGCTCTTGAAACCTGCCTCCCTGCCCCACCGGAGCAAAGGCCCGGTCATGTATCATGAATGGACGTCAAAGCAGCAGGCTTTCGCGTCACCCGCACGAGCGTGCGGGAAGTTTCAGCTGTACCCAGCTTATGGTTGGGCGAAAAAGGAAGAGGAAGAAGATGGCTACAGGTAAAGTCAAGTGGTTCAACAGCGAAAAGGGCTTCGGCTTCATCGAGCAGGGTGACGGGGGTGCTGACGTCTTCGTTCACTTCTCCGCCATTACCGGCCAGGGCTACAAGAGCCTCAACGAGGGCGACGAGGTCGAGTACCAGGTGGAGAAGGGACCCAAGGGTCTGCAGGCAGCGAACGTCACGGTGACGAACGCCGCGCCTGTTCGTGATGATGACCGCGGTGGTAACCGTGGCGGCGGCGGTCGCGACCGCTACTAGCTAAACCCACCACCAAAAGCGGGCGCCTGAGGTGTATCAGGCGCCCGCTTTTTCCTTGCTGCTGGCGCCAAACTCGTACAAGCACTCCCTCAAGAACGGGCTGTAGTGCACGGTGGGCAGATGTAAGCCTCGGGCGCAACTATAACAACTGCGACTGGCTTGCAACATTATGTGGGTCGCTCCTGCCATAACGTCTGGCGTCGTACGGTAACCTGAGATCCCTTTGCTGCGCGAGAACCATTGGCGCGCGGTGTTGACG
>JALZLY010000228.1 GCA_030858465.1 Deinococcota bacterium | reverse complement strand
GATGGGTGGCGCTGCTCGAGTAGGAGAGGGCGTCGGCCGGCGCCAGCGACGTGGCGTCCGGGGCCGTGCCGCCCTCGCTGAGGAGCGCCAGCAGGCGGCTGTCGCCGCCCTGCGGGTCGACGCGCTGAATGCTCTCGGTCTCGAGGCCGTCCTCGCCGAACCGGACGACCCCCGCGCTCACCCCCAGGGTATCGAGCGCCTGCCCGAGCCGGTTCACGGCGCGGTCGAAGCCCATGCCCGTGGCCAGGGGCCGGGCGAGCGCAGCCAGCGCGGCGTAGTCGAGGTAGCCGTAGAGGTTGCCCGCCTCCAGGCCGCCGAGGCTGGCCTCATAAGCGGGGCTGCCGCCGAGGCCGGGCTCGGCGGCGCCGCCCAGGCGGCGCAGGACGCCGCGCAGGGTGTCGGGATTGGTGCTCAGGTAGACGACGTCGCCGGCTTGACCATAGGCCAGAACCTGGAAGGGGGAGTCGGGGTCGTCCAAGTCCATCACGAAGAAGCTGTAGTCGCCCTCGCTCATGGGGCTGGCGCCGTCGCGAGCGCTCTGCTCGCCGACGAGCCGAGCCACGGTGACCATGGCGCCCGCGTCCGGGCGGGCGAGCGCGGTCACGGCGGGCAGCGGGCTGAAGGACGAGGCCGACAGGCTCAGCCAGGCGTCCTGACCGAGCAGCTCGAGAAAGTCCAACTCGCCCTCCAGCTCGAGCTCGTCCATAGTCTCGTCGCCAAAGAGGCTGATCAGCGCCTCGCCCACACCCAGGCGCTCGAACTCGCCGCGAAAGTCGCCCAGGTCGTCCCAGATGGTGGCAAGGTCCTGCACGCCCAGGACCAGGACGCTGTCGGCCGGCAGGGCGCCGCTCAGGCCCTGAGCGGGCGTCTGAGCCAGGCCGGTGCCGAGCAGGCCGAAGCTGAGAACCAGAGTCGAAACCAGGGTGAGAACTAGAGTCAGATTGCGAAGATAACGAAGCATGCATCTCCTCCCACTACAGTCTTACTTCTTGAGTCTTATTACTACAGGCTTATTACTACAGGCTTACGACATACGGGCGTTCCGCCGCAGTCTCGCGCTATCATACCGAGCCGGGCATGAGAAGGCGCCAATCATCGTGCTGCGACCAAACACGCCGGGCCCGCTCGTCTGCACGGTCCTTCCAGGCTTCGGGCCCCTGCCTCAAGGGCGCTAGCTGCGCTGCTAGCGCCCCAAGACGCCCCTGGCGGTCGCGACTATGTTGTCCACGTTGAAGCCGAGCTTGTCCATGACCTCGTCGCCCGGCGCCGAGGCGCCGAAGCGCGTGAGGCCGACGACGGCGCCGCCGTGGCCGGTATAGCGCTCCCAACCGACCGGCACGCCCGCCTCCACCGCGACCCTTGCCCGCACCGCGCTAGGCAGGACGGTCTCGCGGTAGCCCTCGTCCTGACGCTCGAACAGCTCCCAGCTCGGCATGCTGACCACGCGCGTCCTGACGCCCTCGCCGGCCAAGACCTCCTGGGCCTCCAGGCACAAGGAGACCTCCGAGCCGGTGCCGATGAGGATGAGCTCCGGCTCGCCGTCCGCGTCGGCCAGCACGTAGGCGCCCCTGGCGACGCTGCCGCCCGGAACGTCCAGGACGGGCAGGCCCTGACGCGACAGCGCCAGCGCGGTGGGGCCGTCCCGGTGTCTGAGCGCCTCGAGCCAGGCCTGGGCGGTCTCGCTCGCGTCCGCCGGGCGGATGACCACGAGGTTGGGGACCATCCTGAGCGACATGAGCTGCTCGACGGGCTGGTGGGTGGGGCCGTCGCCGCCCAAGCCGATCGAGTCGTGGGTCAAGACGTAGACGACGGGCAGCTCCATCAGCGCGGCGAGGCGCAGGCTCGGCCGCAGATAGTCCGAGAAGATCAGGAAGGTGCCGCCGTAGGGCCGGAGGCCGCCGGTCAGGGCCACGCCGTTCATCATCGCGGCCATCGCGTGCTCGCGCACGCCGAAGTGGATGTTGCGCCCCCGGTAGTCACCGTTTTTGATGAAAGGAACGCCCTCCATGGTGGTGTTGTTCGAGCCCGCTAAGTCGGCCGAGCCGCCGATCAGCTCGGGTACGCGGCTCGAGAGGTGGTTGAGCATCTCGCCCGAGGCCTGGCGGGTGGCGAGCCTCTTGCTCTTGTCGAAGCTGGGCAGGTCCCCCTCCAGACCCTCGGGCAGCTCGCCCGCGTTGGCGCGCTCGAGCTGCCGCGCCAAGTCGGGGTGCTCGCGCTTGTAGCGGTCGAACGTTTCCTGCCACGCTTCCCTTGCCTGCCCGCCCCTTTCGAGCGCCTCGCGGTAGTGGGCCAGAGCGTCGTCCGGCACCGTGAACTTGGGCCAGTCGACGCCCAGGGTCTCCTTGGCGAGCCTCGCCTCCTCGTCGCCCATCGCCGAGCCGTGGATCTTGGCGGTGCCCTGCTTGTTGGGCGCGCCGTAGCCGATGATGGTCCGCACCGCGATCAGGCTGGGCCGGCTGGTATGCCTGACCGCCTCGCCCAGGGCGGCGTGCAGGGCGGTGAGGTCGTTGCCGTCGGCGACGCGCTGAGTATGCCAGCCGTAGGCCTCGTAGCGCTTTACGGTGTCCTCGGTAAAGGCGATCTCGGTCGAGCCGTCGATGGTGATGCTGTTGTCGTCGTAGAGCACGACGAGCTTGCCCAGACCCAGGTGCCCCGCCAGGGACGAGGCCTCCGAAGACACGCCCTCCATCAGGTCGCCGTCCGAGGCGATGACGAAGGTGTAGCGGTCGAAAATCTCAAACTCCGGCTTGTTGTAGCTCGCCGCCAGGTGCGCCTCGGCCAGCGCCATGCCCACGGCGTTGGCGAGTCCCTGGCCGAGCGGCCCCGTGGTCGTCTCGATGCCGGGCGCGTAGTGGACCTCGGGGTGGCCGGGGGTCTTCGAGCCCCACTGCCGGTAACCCTTAAGCTCCTCCATGGTCATGTCCCCGTAGCCCGTCAGGTGCAGGAGGCTGTAGAGCAACATCGAGCCGTGGCCCGCGGACTGCACGAAGCGGTCGCGGTTGAGCCACTTCGGCTCCCTGGGGTCGTGCTTGAGGAAGTGCTGCCACAGCACGTAGGCCATGGGCGCGGCGCCCATCGGCATGCCGGGGTGGCCCTCACCGGCCTCCTGGGTGGCGTCGATGGTGAGCGCGCGAATGGCGTTGACGGCCCGCTTGGCTAGGGCTTCGTCCTGGATGAGGGCGGTTTCTGGGGACGTCTTGGCTGGGGACATCTAGGCCTCCGAATCTCCAGCCATTGTGACACACCGGCGTGACGGCGTTCTCATTGAGCCTTTACCCTTCGTCGACCCCCGGGTCCTGGGCCGCTTGTCCTGGGCCGCGGATCAGGCATGGCTGACGAAGAGCGAGGCGGGGTCGAAGGCATCCGGATCGACACGCTCGGGGAGTTCCAGCGTGCCCCCAAAACCGCGCTGCAAGTCGCTGAAAAAGGTGCCGGCGTGCAGAATCTCGAGCCCCAAGACATAGCCTTGGATGTCGATATCCAGAAGAAGCTCGTCCGTGATGGGAATGCTCTGCGAATACTCGCCTTGCCTGAGGCTGATGTAGGCGGCGTCGCTGCTTTGCGTATATCTGATCCTGGTCATGAATTCCTCCCTAGGGTAGCCGGCTGCGCCCGCGGGCATCCTGGGTGATGAGGTCATCGCGTCTGCTCATGACCCAGTCTTATCCACGCCATCAAGCCTTGCGCCGCAGGTCGATGGCCTCGCGCACCTTGCTGGCGGCGTTCCAGTGCTCCCGCTCGAGCTCGCTCTCCACGCGGAGTCCGGGCACGGGCGTGGGCCTGCCGCCCGGACCTATGGCGACGAAGTTCATGTGGCCGATGGTGCAGAGGCGCCGCTCGCCGGTGAGCGGGTTCTCGCCGTAGACCTCGCAGCGCACGATCATGCTGGTGCGCCCCGTCCAGGCCACCCGGCTGCGCAACTCGACGATCTCGCCGACGAAGATGGGGTTGTGAAAGTCCACCGCCTCGGTCGAAGCAGTCACGGCCGGCAGGCGGCAAAAGCGCGAGCAGGCGACCGAGGCATTGACGTCCATCAGCTCCAGGACGCGCCCGCCGAAGAGCGTGCCGAGCGGGTTGGCGTGGTGGGGAAAGACGGTGTCCACGGTGCTGACCCAGTCGGACACATTGGAGTCGGACACGCTGGGTTTTGGTACCGTGGCGTCTACCGTGGCGTCTGAGGTGTCGGTCATGGGCCCAGTCTAATGCATGGTGTCCTGGTGCCTTGTCGAGCGGCTCGAGCGTCTGGTTGGGAGGGGAGTTGTGTTCACAGGGACTGACGTTCCTTCACCATGGTCTTCTGCTGTGCCGGAAAAAGGACGCGCCAGATGGTTTTTAGAATGACGAGAAGGTCGAAGGCGAGACCTTGTTGTGCTAGGTAACCGAGGTTGAGCGCCAACTTGCGCGGCATGATCTCCCGAATATAGAAAGCCTCCGGGTCGGCCTGATGCTCCAAAAGGTCGTTTTCGTCGCGAAACTCGATCGAGGCGAGGTCGGTGATCCCGGGCCTGACCTCCAGGACCCGGCGCTGCTCCCAGGTATAGAGCGCGACGTACTTCGGCACCTCGGGTCGCGGTCCTACCAGCGACATCTCACCTTGCCAGACGTTGAAAAGCTGAGGAAGCTCGTCGAGCTTCGACTTTCGCAAAAATCGCCCCACTCGAGTGATGCGCGGGTCGCGGCCCACCGTCAACTGCCCGCCGAGCTTGTCTGCGTCCACGCGCATCGTTCTGAACTTGAAGATCTTAAACGACCTTCCCCTTAAGCCGATCCGTTCCTGCTGAAAGAAGATAGGGCCGGGCGAGTCCAGGCAAATCAGCCCGGCAACCACAAGCATGATGGGCGCCAAGACGATCAGGCCAAGGCCCGAACAAGCGAGGTCAAAAACGCGCTTTGTCACGCTGATATACCTGCACGACATCAAGGACCGCTTCGATCACGTCCTCTACGTCCTTATCAGCGAGGCGAGGATGTAAGGGCAGAGAAATCGCGCGCTCAAAGGCGTCATGGGTGACGGGAAAATCCGAGGGTTTGTAGCCATACTTCTGGACGTAAAAGGACATCATGTGTAGGGGTCTGTAATGCACGCTGGTGCCGATGTTGCGCGCCTTGAGCTCCTCGATGAAACGGTCGCGGTTGATGCTCAGTTCTTTGGGATGAACGCGCAAAACGTAGAGATGCCAACTGCTCACGGCATAGTCCCGTTCGGTAGGAATCTGCAGCGCGTCCACCTTGCCGAAAGCGTCGTGGTAGCGCCGGACAATCTCGCGCCGCCGCTTGTGAAAGCCCTCGAGTCGGCGCAACTGGTGCATGCCCAAAGAAGCCTGGATGTCGGTCATGTTGTACTTGAAGCCGGGCATGACGATGTCGTACTGCCACGAGCCACTCCTGTCGAAGCGCTTCCAACTGTCCTTGGACATGCCGTGCTGGCCGATGACTCGAGCCCTTTCCAGGAGCTCCAGGTGTCCTGTCAAGGCTCCCCCCTCAGCGGTGGTGAGGTTTTTGGTGGCGTAGAAGCTGAAGGAGGCGAAGCTGTCGCGGCTTCCTACCATCACCCCCCGATACCACGTCGGCACCGCGTGAGCGGCGTCCTCGAGCACTTGGAGGCCGAACTCTTCGGCGATAGCAAAGATTTCGTCGAGTTCGGCGGGGTGACCGGCGTAGTGCACGGGAATAATTCCCTTGGTCCTCGGCGTGATCGCCGCGCGCACCGCCTCAGGGTCGATGCAGAGCGTGTCCGGCAAGATGTCGACGAGTACGGGTCTGGCGCCGACATGCTCGACGACGTTGGCGGTCGCCGCAAAGGTCAGGCTTGGAACGATCACCTCGTCCCCAGGGCCGATATCCAGTGCAACCATGGCCACATGAAGGCCCGCGGTACAGGAGTTGAGCATGACCGACATGCTGCCAGGCGCGCCTACATAGCTACCCCACGCTTGCTCGAAGGCTTTGGTCTTCGGACCGGTGGTAATCCAGTCACTGCGCAAGGTGGCGACGACCTCTGCAATCTCCTCTTCGCCGATACAAGGAGGAGAATAGGACAAGAAGGTATTACGGGACATGGTGGTTTGCGCGCTCCTCAGCAGTCAGGGTTCCTTTTGAAGGAAGGTCGGCGTGCGTGGACGAGAAAATCATCCAGTCTATTAAACCATAGCAGAGGGTCCTACGCTTGGTGCGCCATACACGTTTGCAAGGTCGCCGCAAAGGAGAAGCTCCTGCTCCTGACGCTAATCCAACTTCTTGTAAAAGTATGTGTGATCTTTAGTCTGCTTTACCACCTGAAAGCCTAATTTGATGAGCACACCCATCATTGCGGTGTTGTGGTTTAATACGGATGAGCCAACGCTATCTACGC
>JALZLY010000227.1 GCA_030858465.1 Deinococcota bacterium | reverse complement strand
GAAGATGCCCTTTGTGCCGGGGCGCAGGGATGCAGTATAATCCACGCACGAGGAACATTATTACGCACTTTGCAGTATAATCCCCAGTTCGGCGGCTTGCGCGCGGCGTTTCAGAAAGCGGTATAATCAGAAAGTATACTGACAGTCTTACTGAAGTGGCCCTTATCGTTTTTATTTTTGAGGACACGAGCCAAATGAACCGCCTCATATTCATGTGGATAGAGATAATCTTTCCGCAAAGTTTTGGCTTCAGCCGGTTAGCTTGGCTCGTAACGTCGGTTTTCGTCCGCATGAACTGCGGCGCATACAGGTCCTTGTGGTTGAACATCAGTCAGAAGTATTGGAGGCGTGGAATGGGCATTTTGGCATTAGCGGCTGACGAACGTGTTTCCGGCGTTGAAGTATCAGAAGATACCTTAACGGTTGCTCTCATGGATGGCAGGAGCATTTCTGTTCCGTTAGCTTGGTATCCGCGATTATTCAACGCGACTCAAGCCGAGCGCCAAAATTGGCAACTTGCTGGCGGCGGCTACGGTATCCACTGGCCGGATGTAGATGAGGATTTAAGCACCGAAGGTTTGCTGCGGGGAGCGCCCGCACCACGTCAAAGATTGGCGCAGGTCTGAAACTCGAAGGCATCAACAAGCTGCCGAACAAGGCGCTGCACCCGACCGCCTACAGCTTCGGCTTTCCACTTCGTTCGTTCCTCACTTCGCTCCAAGCCTTTGCTTCCGGCGGCGGGTGAGCTTAGTCGTTGGGCTGAGCTACCTCTTGCCATGCTAGCTTGATGGTGTGGGCAAACACGAGAAGCTGCTCGTCGCGATTCTACGGGGAGCTTCCGATGCCAACATTCCTTTTGAGGGTCTTTGCGCGCTGCTGAAGCGTCTTGGGTTTGACGAACGTATCCGTGGCAGCCACCACATCTTTACCAAGACCGGTATCGAGGAGATCCTAAATCTGCAACCCAAGGGATCAAAAGCAAAACCTTATCAGGTCAAGCAAGTCCGTGGTGTGATTCTCAACTATAAGTTGGGAGGTGAAGTAGATGACTGAACCCTTCAAGTATGAACTGATCATTTACTGGAGTGAAGAAGACGAGGCATTTGTTGCCGAAGTGCCCGAGTTGCCAGGGTGCGTAGCCGATGGTGCGAGCTACGCCGAGGCAGTGGCTAACGCGGAGGTCGTTATCCGTGAGTGGATTGAGACGGCTAAAGAGCTAGGGCGAACTGTCCCTGAACCGAAAGGGCGTCTGATGTACGCTTGAGGGCAGTACTCGCGGTAACACTCCACCTAACCCTTGCTGCAACGGACGCGCCCATGTGCACATCAAATTTAGGCGGGGGTCAGTCATTAGGTAGTGCTCTGTAGGTAGTGCGCTGTCAGGACGCGCCGTTGAGCTTAGCCGAACCGGACTGTTAAGCAGGGCGAACGCTGTTGAAAAGCGCGCGGGCACTTCTCTCTGGCGGAGAAGACGGGACAGGATGCGACAGCTGAGGATTCGAGCCGCCGACGGGGCGGACGCTGAAGATGTAGCGAGGACCTACGTTGATTCGTGGAATGCCGGCTTCACCGACTTGCTGTCGCAGAGGGAGATCACCACTGAACTAGTGGCGCGGTGGAGACAGGATCTTGTCAAGCCCTTTCCTCCTGGTGGGTGGCTGAAGTGCAGCGTTCAAGACCCAGCCCGTCAGCCCGCGTTCATGCGCCGGCCGGTAGACGAAGGGTCGGAAGCCAACCCCTGAACGACGCCCCGGATAAAAATGTGATGGGCAAAGGTCATGGGTTAAACTCATCTTATGCCAGTTTGGCTCAAGTATCTCATTTCCGCCGGCCTCGTCGTCGCCATCTCCGAAGTCGCCAAGCGGAGCGACCGGGCGGGCGCGGTTCTGGGTGCCTTGCCGTGGGTCACCACCTTGGCGATGATTTGGCTTTTCGTAGAGCGGCAGGGGGATGACAAAATTGCCAATCACGCTTACTACACCTTCTGGTATGTGCTGCCCACGCTGCCGATGTTTTTGCTTATTCCTTACCTGCTAAAGCGGGGCCTTGGCTTTCCCGTCGTGCTCGTTTCGGCTCTCGTCTCTACAGGCGTCCTCTTTGTCGTTTATGTGTGGGCGTTGAAGCGGTTTGGCATCGACTTGGTTTAGGCATTGACTTGGTCTAGGAGGCGTCAACGATGCAGCCACGGCCCTGATATCCTATCTGCTTGACCTTGTGGCCTAGGGCCAAAACCGGCACGGTGCGCCCGTTGCCGGTAAGCTCGAGCATCCGCTTGAGCGCCTCTTTGTCCTCTTCGACGTCGTAGTAGCTAAAGGCAACGCCTCGCCACTCGAGCTCCTCGCGCAGTTCGGCGGTGTAGGGGCAGCTCGAGGTCCCGTACAGGTCAAGCTCCGCCACGAGGCGTCTCCTCTAACGCTTGGCGCAGCACGTGATAGAGCGAGGCCTGCACCTCTTGGATGCGGGGGATGTAGTCCGAGGGGACGATCAGGGCGACATCGGCCAGCTTGCGCCGCACCACTTCGCCGCCGTCATAGCCGAGCAGGGCGACCGTCATAAGGCCGCGCTTGCGGGCTTCCTCGAGGGCCATGACGATATTCTTGGAGCCGCCGCTGGTGGAAAGGGCGACGGCGACGTCCGCGGACCGGGCCTGGGCGATGAGCTGACGCGAAAAGATCGCCTCCGCGCCGATGTCGTTGGCGATGGCGCTGATGTTCGGGCTCTCCATCGCCAACGAGATCGCGGGGATGGGCGTCATCCCGGCGGGTGGCGTGACGCAGTCGAGGGTCAGGTCGTTGGCGTCCGTCGCCGAACCGCCGTTGCCGAAGGCGATGAGCTTGCCCCCGGCGCCGAGCCGCTCGCCGATCGCCAGGGCCGCCTCGGCCATAGGCCGCGAAGCGCCGGCGGCTACTTGCTCGCGCAAGCGCTCGACCTCCCTGGCTTTCTCTCCGATAGAGGCCGTAACCTCAGCCAGCACGCCGCCGGTGTCTTGCTTGCTCTCCCCTAGGAAGGGATAGAGGAAGCCGCTCGCGCCCACGTCGTGCCCGCGCTCGCGGTGCTCGAAAAAGACGTGGACCGTCTCCCACAGGGTGTGGTAGAGGATCTCGATCAGCTCCTGGTGGATGAAAGGGTCCGTCGAGGGGGCCTCCACCGCATAATTCCCCCCTTTGCCGGGCAGGGCGAAGGTCATGGCGCCTTGGGAATGGGCCCCCTCGAGCGCCGCCGCCACCTCCGCGTCCCCTTGAGGCGGGCCAAAGCCCATCACCATGTCCTCGGGGCGCAGGAGCGTCCTGAGCCAGGGACTGAACGCGACCGAAAGGTCGAGCGCAGGCAGCGCTCGCTTGCCGACGATGACGGGATGGACGAACTCGACCGAGACGTGCTGAGCGTCGGTGGCGTAAGGCCCACGTCCGAAAGCGAGCAGTCGGCCACCCTTCAAAAAGCGCTCGGACATCTCCTGGCACACGCCGGCCAAGCGGCCGGCTTCGCGTGCGAAAAAGGCACGAGACACGACGTTACGCTCGAGCAGTCTCGCCTGGGCAAATTCGGCGAGGTCGGGCATGGTTAGCAGATACGCGGCAGCGGGTCGCCCACGAGCATGTCCACCACCCGGCTGCCGCCGTAGCGGGTCTTGGCGATCACCGTGCGGGGGTGGGCGTCCGTGACCGTGCCGATACGTCGCGCCTCCCCTCCGCCAGGGGTCTTATGGAGCGTTTCAAGTGCCCTTTCCGCCACATCCGGGGCAACGATCGCCAGGAACTGCCCTTCGTTGGCGATATGCAAGGGGTCGAGCCCCAGGATCTCGCAGGCCCCGCGAACGGCGTCGCGCATTGGGATAGCCTCTTCCTCCAATACGATCCCGAACCTTGCGTCTCGAGCCAGCTCGTTTAGGGCCGAGGCGACACCGCCCCGCGTGGGGTCGCGCAGCCAGCGCAAGTCGTTAGGGACCGCTTCGATGAGCGCCGCCACCAGGGGCCAGATGGGGCGCGTGTCCGAAGCGAGGTCGGCCTCGAGGTCGAGTTCCCCCCGCGCCAGCAAGATGGTGACGCCGTGGTCGCCGATGGG